>WTAG01000099.1 GCA_013139755.1 Methylomarinum sp.
AAGTAACTAATGCAACTGACGCTGAACTTACGATACTTACGGGAGGCAGGAGCAAGGACAATAACGCGAGAGAAGATGCAACCATCATGGCCTGCATCCGTCCTTTCATTATATAAGCCGCTAAAAACTTCACTTCTGCCTACCCGTTAATTATTTATGTGCGTCGCAAAATGGCAACAAAGCAATATAACGTGCTTGCTTTACAGCAGCAGATATTTGTCTTTGATACTTCGCAGGTGTTCCTGTAATACGACTAGGAACAATTTTTCCTGTTTCAGTAATATATTCGCTTAACAAATCAAGATTTTTGTAATCAATCTCTGGTGAACCTTCTTCACCAAACTTGCTCATTTTTTTACGTCTCATGTTACTTGCCATGATAATCCCCTACAATTCTATCGATGTGGTTATTCAGAATCTTCTGAAGTCTTTTCTTCAGAAACTTCTGAAGTCTTTTCTTCAGAAACTTCAACTACTGTCTCTTCAGCCGGTGCTTCACTTGCTTTTTTTGCTTCTGCTGCCTTATGCTCTTCTACATTTGCTGAAGCAATTAAAGAAGGCTCTGTTACCGCTTCTTTTTTTACTAAAGTCATGCTACGCAAGATTGCATTGTTGAAACGGAAACCACTTTCCAACTCATCTAAAGTTGCTTGGTCACATTCAATATTCATTAACACGTAATGAGCTTTATGAATTTTTTTGATAGGGTATTCTAAATGTCTACGGCCCCAATCTTCAAGACGGTGAATTGTACCCGCCGCTTCTTCAATAGTTGCTTTGTAACGATCAACCATCGCTTGTACCTGAGAACTTTGATCAGGATGTACTAAAAAGACGATCTCATAATGTCGCATATTTTTCCTTTCGGTTAAGCCTTCTACTTTGTCAATCAAAATAGTAAAGCAAGGATGGAGTAAAACTCCGATGAACCCAGCATTATAATTTCTTTATTATAATTTGCCAAACCTTTTACTGTTTATTTCAATAATACATCGACGCAAGCCACTCTACCGCCAATTATTTTGTATAATCCAATGCACGACTTCCTTACTATTTATTATTGCAATGCACAAACCATTTACAACCATTGGCATTATTGGCAAACATAGCGACCCACGCATTGCAGAAACCATATCCAACTTACACCACTTTTTGCAGCAACAAGGCCTTAACGTCATTGTTGATTCAAAAAGCGCCAAACTACTTACTGACACAAACATCAAATCAGCCAAGCTTGATTCATTAGCTGCCGCTTGTGATTTAGCCATTGCTATTGGTGGGGACGGTACTTTTTTAGCAGCAACACGCGCTATTGTTAAGTACAACATCCCCCTGGTAGGGATTAATCTTGGCAGGCTCGGTTTTTTAGTTGATATTTCTCCCGAACAAATCCACAGCAAACTAGAGCCCATTCTTAAAGGCCATTACTTAGAAGAAAACCGCTACTTATTGCATGCCAAAATTGTACGCGACCAGCAAACCATCCACGAAGAAGTGGCAGTTAATGAGGTTGTTGTCAATCGCTGGATGACACCTAGCATGATAGAAATTGTGACCCATATTAATGGTGTTTTTTTAAACTCCCAACGCTCTGACGGCCTGATTATTTCTACTCCCACAGGCTCAACCGCCTATTCTTTATCAGCTGGCGGTCCCATTCTACACCCTTCTTTGAATGCACTGGTTTTAGTTCCCCTTAGCCCGCATACTTTATCTAATAGACCCATAGTAATTGATGACTCTTCAGAAGTTGAGATCAGCTTCTGCCAAGCCAATCAAATCAAGGCATTAGTTTCTTGTGACCATTTAGAAATTTCCGACGTATTAATTAGTGACAAAATTGTCATCACTAAATACCCGACCCCTATTAGAATATTACATCCCGAAGACCATGATTTCTTCCATACTCTTCGTGAGAAACTTAACTGGAGCAGTGGTTACCACATTTAATTATGCTATTAAACCTTAATATAATTGACTTAGCCGTAGTTAAGTCTCTAAACCTAGACCTTGCACCAGGCATGTCTGTACTCACAGGTGAAACAGGCGCAGGCAAATCTATCTTATTAACAGCCTTAGGTCTTGCGCTAGGGAATCGAGCCGACTCGGGCTTTGTACGCCCCGACGCTAAACGCGCCGAAATTAATCTAGACTTTGATTTAAGCGATGCCCCCCTTGCAAAGCAATGGCTAGAAGAAAACGACCTGAACGATGAACAGCACTGTTATATTCGCCGCATTGTCAATCAGGACGGCGGTTCAAAAGCTTATATCAATAGTCGTCCCGTCACCCTGCAATCACTAAAACAACTAAGCGGGCTATTAGTTGAAATCCACGGCCAACACGCATATTTAACATTGTTAGACTCAGACCAGCAACGCCATTTGCTCGACACCTTTGCCAATAACAAAAAGCAGCTAGACGATGTCAATCAGCTTTTCCACTCATGGAAGCAAAGTAACACTGAATTAAATAATTTAATTAAAGCCAGCAGCGACAAAACCGAACGAGAAGAACTATTACGCTATCAACTCAATGAGCTACAACAACTTGATTTAGATAATTTTGATTACCAAGCGTTATCTGAAGAACATAATAAACTGGCTAATTTGGGTCAGATTCTAAATGAAGGACAATTTCAACTCGATATATTGTATGAAAACGAACAACAATCCGTTAATCACATGCTTAACCAAAGTATTTCAGCATTAACGAATCTAGCTCAATTTTCAACAGAACTTGGTGAAATAAGCAGCATATTATCGGAATCACAAATTCTGGTTGAGGAATCATCGCAACAGTTACGCCGATATTTGGAATCACAGGAAGCTGATCCTCAGCGATTAAATTGGCTAGAAAGCCAAATTGCAGTCATTCTTGACCTTGGCCGCAAACACCAAACATTGCCAGAACAATTACCTCAGCTAGCACTAGACCTGGAACATGAACTGAACAACATAGCGCATAGCAGCGAGCGTATTATTGAATTAACCGAAAGCACCCAGCAATTGCTAATTCAATATCAAAAATCCAGCCTAATACTTTCTGAAAATCGTAGTAAAAATGGAAAAAAACTCGAAAAAAGTATTTCAGAGATGATAAAAGAACTTGGCATGCCTCAAGGCGAGTTTCTGGTCAGTGTCAATCATCAAAAAGATGACACGCCTAAAGCCAATGGTAATGACAAAATAGATTTTCTGGTTAGCGCTAACCCTGGGTTACCCGCAAAACCTTTAGCCAAAGTGGCATCTGGCGGTGAACTGTCGCGTATCAGCTTAGCGATACAAGTAACAACCAGCACAGACAAAACCACTCCCACCATGATTTTTGATGAGGTTGATTCAGGCATAGGCGGAGGTATTGCAGAAATCGTAGGGCAGAAATTAAGCAGTCTCAGCAATAATCGCCAAGTATTGTGTGTGACTCATTTACCTCAGGTTGCATCCCAGGCCCATCAACATTTATATGTAAAAAAAGATCAGTCCGAAACAACCACCTCAACAGTGACCCTGCTCAATAATAATGAGCGTATAGAAGAAGTTGCTCGCATGTTAGGCGGCGTTAATATAACAGAGCAAACACTGGCACATGCGGAAGAGATGCTAAATACATCCAGATCAAGGTGATTTCAATGCAGCCAGGAATCAGATGAATATCTTCACTTTTTTACAGAATCTTGATCATTTAAGAGGTAATAATTTGAAACAAATGGCCATAGCTTAATTAGGCGGAGATTTCACTGTTTTATACAAAGATCCCTAATAGTTT
>WTAG01000406.1 GCA_013139755.1 Methylomarinum sp.
AAACCAATCCAGGCCTTTAACTGCAATAACCCATTTTCTGGAAAAGTATCCTGCAAATAAAGGCAGCGCAACATAAATACAAATAGAGAGTAACAAAGCCTGCCAAGGCACAGGCAATTGACCAATACCTAACAAGAATCCACCAATTATTCCATACAATAACAACATAATTAGAGAATTGATGGCGACCATCACTAATGTATGCCCGGCATTGCCTTTGGCTAAATAGCCCCAGACCAGCACCATTGCAGTACAAGGTGCCACGCCCAGCAAAATACAACCAGCAAGATAGCTACGCCACAACGGCACCGACAGCATTTTTACGCCTTCTTGCATCACTACCGTACCAGAACCATAGTGACTACCAACGGGCAAATCCAAACCAAACGGCATTTTAACCAAATCAACCGCATCAGTTCCGATTAGCTGTTGAAACAGCATACCCAGAAAAAAATATGCAATGGCATACATGGTAAAAGGCTTGATAGCCCAGTTGACAATTAAGGTCAGCGTCACAGGTTTAATACTTTTACCCGCTTTTACTACCTCGGCAAAATCAATTTTCACCATGATCGGATACATCATAAAAAACAAACAAATGGCGATAGGAATAGATACAACAGGGGCATCATTAACATTAATACTCATGCCATCTAAGGTTTTAGCAAATTCTGGCGCAAAAGCCCCTAGCAGAATACCTGCGCCTATACACAATCCTACCCACACTGTTAGATAACGCTCGAAAACGCCCATGTCATGTTGTTTTTCAGTCATGTTTTTATCCTCGTTGGCTTAAGCAGTCAGTTTGCCAATACTGTTAAGTTCAACAGCCATTTCTTCAGGAGACATTGTTTCTAAAGGCAACGCCAGCATTTTTTTGACGCGCAACGTCAATATTCCAAATGCTTCTTCAAAAGCTGCAATTTTTTCTTCTTCCGAGCCTTCAGCATGACCAGGATCAAATACCCCCCAATGCGCTTGAACTGCTTTACTCAAATAAACAGGACAGGTTTCGCCAGCCGCGTTGTCACAAACGGTAAGAACAACATCCATAGTCTGGTCTTCAAAGTCTTCCCAAGACTGACTTTTATAGCCTTCAACCGGTAAATCATGTCGTTGCAATGTAGCCAATGCACCTGTATTTATTCTACCTATAGGATGACTACCCGCAGAAAAAGCTTTAATACGCCCCTGCCCCAAATGATTGAATAAAGCTTCACCCATAACACTACGACAAGAATTGCCGGTACAGATAACAAAAACATTTAACATGATAATCCTAATTTTTTAATTAACTTGTAACACCTGAATTCACATAAAAACCATGGATTCAGGTAATATCTTTATAATTTCCTGGGCTTTAATTATCCACAACATGATGACTTTTTAGGCTCTATCTGTTCTTTTGGTGCAGGACAACAAGCAAATGGATTCTCCCCATCTGAAGATGCTTTTTGATCATTAAAGGTTGGAATCTCGTTTAATGAATGAAAAGATTCCCAAGCAATACCTTGTGGGTCTGTAACCCAGTGTTTATCTGAACGTGTATAACAACATGCTGCTTCTTGCTGTGTTTCTATTGGGCTTTGTGTTGCATCGAGACACTGTTTTAGGGCCTGTAGCTCCTGATCATTTTCAGCTTGAATTCCAAGATGATCGAGTCCAGTCTGTGCGCTACGATTTGAAATCGCAAAATTAACACGCGGATCACCCAACATCCATTTAGCATAATCATCATGTTGTACAGTCGGCTCAGCACCAAACATCGTGCTGTAAAATTCAATATTTTGTTTAAGATTCTCTACTGAGAGATGTATGTGTAATCTTTTCATTATCACGCCTATAAAGTTAAAGTGATATGCGAATAAGCATATATTTTTATCAAATTGTTAGCAACAGATAGCCATATCAGGCCGGTTTTCCATTTGCTGCAAACGTTGCAAGTCAATATTAAAGCTTTCTGTCGATTCAACCGCAGCCAATGCATGGTTAAGCAGCGGAAAAGTCCAATCAGGTAACTTAGGGTTAATCTGATAATAAACCCATTGACCTTCACGGCTGTCCAATAACAACTCACATTGACGCAAGGAAGCCAGATGCCTTGATATTTTAGGCTGCGACAAAGCCAGTGCAGTGGTTAATTCACAAACACAAAGCTTGCCTTCTTTCTGTAACAACGTAATGCAGCGCAAGCGCGTATCATCGGACAAACATTTAAAAAACTGAGCTGGTGACATAATCTACCCCGTCATAATATACGTATAAGCATATATATAATCCAGAAAAAATACAACTTATTTTAATTGCCCCGGTGCATAATATGCAGAGATTGTTGGTTCGGAACTACTATTTTTGGTAATCTGGCCATATATAATCGGGGTTAATATAATCGGGGGCAGGTTAATATTAAATTAAAGTTAACCTGACCCCATTTATTACTGTGGACTGTTATATTCGGTTTTATAACTACAAAAGAATACATTCCGCTATTGGTTACAAAACACCACATGAGAAAACCAAGGAAATGAAAAAAGCGGCTTAAAAAACTTCCAAAAAAACTTGACCATTACAGGGGAAATGTATGTTGCAGAAAAATATCTTCGTTATCGGGCTTGACCCATACGGTCTGCGGAAACTGCAAGGGATCCGCCACGCTGAAGGTTATCATTTCCACCCCCTCTTGGAATACAAGGAGATCGTCAGGCCGCCCAACTATCCCTTTGAGGCGTTGTTGCAAAAGGCTGAAGACCAGCTTCGTCACTTTCCGGGGTCAATCGATGCCATCTTCAGTTACTGGAATTTCCCGGCCGACATCATGGTGCCGATTTTATGCCAGAAATTTGGACTGGCGTCCCCTTCACTTGAAAGCATCCTTAAGTGCGCTCATAAATACTGGGCCCGCCTGGAACAGCAAAAGATCATTCCGGAACATATCCCCGCTTTCTGTGCCTTCAACCCATTCACCGATGATCCGCTGACACAAATCAATCTGGAATTTCCCTTCTGGATCAAACCAATCAAATCCTTTGATTCCTATCTCGGCTTTTATATCGACAGCGAAGTAACTTTCCATCAACACCTGCCGACCATCCGTACCAAGCTCCCCCGCATCGGTGACGCCTTCAATCTGGCGCTAAAGTACGCCGATCTACCCCCTGAAGTCGAAAG
>WTAG01000402.1 GCA_013139755.1 Methylomarinum sp.
AAGCATGCTCTCCGACAAAGCTACCTTCATGCAATTCAGCCACATGCTCACTCAAGCCTTGAGGATTTAACTTAAAAACATTAAGCCGACCAGTAACAACAATATAGAGTGAATGTCCGCTATCACCCTGATTAAAAATGGTATCACCCGATAAAAAGCTTACATACCCAGCATTTTTATACAGCCCTTCAAGACACTGCTCAGGTAAGCCTGCAAACAAAGACACTTTATTGATCCAGTCATCAGGTCTGTTAAGTCGGAATACAACTTTTATCTTTAATAACTCCTTAAGCCCCATTTGCAAACTATTTTGCAAGTGATGATAGACTTTTGCAGTTAACTTATTAGCTTTGAATTCCTCATCAATCAACTTAAGTGAGTATTTCAGTGCAACCTGCTGAAATAAAAAATACTCATATTGATCATAAAAATCAGGATACATTTCTTTAAAACTATTCAACCTTAATTGCCTGCGTCTCAAGCGTTTTTGATAAATACCTTTTACCGTGGCTAATTTATCACTTCCCAATAGAATTTCATTTTGCTTAATGACTTTTAATCCTTCATGAGCCATTAAAATTCCCACAATATCATGCTGAATCCGGTTAGAAAATCGAACCTCCTGATATTTCACTAAAAGACTCTGAGCCCAGTTCCGCTCACTTAAAAACCGAATAACAAATAACTCTAATCTCACCAGGATATTTCGCTGAGTCTCTACAAGGACCTGATTATTCAGTAAATTCCTATTTACTTCATCACGATTAAAGTAAATTGAACTTTCTCCATCATTCTTCAACACATCTTTAAACGACAAAAAAGTATAGTAATTAATCATACCAATATCATACAAATACTCTAATTCGCACATTTCAGCACTCAAAGCACTCAAATGAACTTGTTCCAGACGCTGATCTTTTGTTAAATTTAAACTGACATTCTTCAGATTGTTTTCAATCACACCTTCCAGTGAACTTTGCATGTCTGTATTCAACAGATGCATATAAGTAAAATTATGAAAAATATCATCAACAGATGACTTAACTCTTTCTTTATTTTGCTGAAACTCTGCCCATTCGTTGTTAGATAACCTATCTATTTTTAGCCAATGAATTAAAGAGCGAATCGTCGTTGCATTAATTAACAAACTAATCAGCACCACGCCTACTGTTAATTCAATCAACAGTTGTTTTTCAACCAAAGCATCAGGAATTGATAAAACAATGGCAATAGCCAAGCCACCTTTTAGTCCTCCCCACCACATAACATGCCGTTCTCCAAAACTTACAGCAGGTAATGAAAAAACACGCGTCGCTAAAGGTACAAACAAGTAAACACTCATCGCTCTGGCAAGCGTGACAGCAAATACAGCCAACAAAATTGGCTGCCAATACCCAATTAACTGAGCAACATCAACAGATAAACCAATTAATATAAATAACAGGGAATTACAAATTAAAACAAAGACTTCCCAAGTATTATAAACATGATGAGAGGTTTCATTTGACAGGCGCATTAATCCCATGATGTTTAAGCAGATGGCAGCGGTTAAAACTGACATAACTCCTGACACATGAAACAGGTGCTCAGCGAGAAAAAAACTAAAATAAGCCAAACTAATCGAAAAAACAACAGGAATACTGCTATTTCCATGATAGATACGTACCATCAATTCACTAATTAACAGACTAATGACACCCCCAACCAAAACCCCGCCTAAAAAAACTCTGAGGAATTCCGGGATAATTGGAAAAATAGTGTTTACAGAGAAATTTGCAGACAATGCAAACGCTAGCAAGATGTTAAATAATACAATGGCTGTTGCATCATTAAAAAGTGACTCGCCTTCTACCAAAAGCATCAATCGTCTCGGTACACCCAACTCTTTAAACAAGGCTACCACCGCAACCGGATCAGTCGCCGATATTAAGGCACCAAACAATAAAGCAATAATTAAATTGATTTCCAGGGAAAACCACAATCCTAAACCCACCAATATCATTGAAAAAATCATACCTGGAATGGCCAAAACCAAAATCGGCAGCAAATTTTTAAGTAAACCTCGTGCATCTAGGGATAATGCAGATTCAAAAATTAAAGCAGGTAAAAAAACAAAGACTACTAATTCATGTGTTAGATAAAATTGACTAAAGGAAAAACCCTCAGGTAAAAAACCCTCAAATAAATTGATTGTTAAACCCAGAACGACCAATAAAACCGTATAAGGGATGGCCATATATCGGCAAAGACTAGCAACAACCATAGCAAAAAAAAGAAAAACAATTAGTACAAACAAGATCTCTGACAGTCCCATTATCTCTCCTCACCTATGTTGATATTTTTTAATAGATGCCACCCCATTAAAACACAACAAATATTACATACCTTGAATTATCCCGACAAAATCAGGAGCCTTGAATTTTCATACACTTAGCAATCGCATTTTAGAAAAACAATACAAACAGCCAATTTATATTACCAATCAAATGGCTTTAACTGTTGACTTTTACCTCAAAATCATTCAATTTACACAGCTGGTATGGCTGATCAACTTAAATTCTTGTTAAGCATAAAAAGAATAAAAAAGAAAGTCATCCAAAAACTAATATTAGTCTTAAATAACATATAAACCGTACTCTGTCTTTTCACAGATTACATTGGAGGAAACATATGAAGAAGCCTTTAAAGAGCTTGCTGCTTGCTTCAACTGTCGCTGCAGTAATTTCTGTACCTACAGTATCGACTGCTAACAGCGGTGTTGAGAACTTAACAAAAAACCCTGCTAACTGGGCTAGCTGGGGCGGCGACTACGCAGGTACTCGTTACAGTAAATTAGATCAAATCAACACTAATAACGTCAAAACCATGCAGCCTGCTTGGTCTTTTTCTACAGGTGTACTTCGTGGACATGAAGGCGGCCCTTTAGTTGTTAACGATATTATCTACATACACACACCTTTCCCTAACACTGTTTACGCACTTGATCAGGCGACACAATCAGTAATCTGGGAATACACACCTACTATGGACGCAGACGTAACAATTCCTGTTATGTGTTGTGACACTGTAAACCGTGGTTTAGCTTATGGCGATGGAAAAATCTTCCTACAACAATCTGATACTGTATTAACAGCATTAGATGCTAAAACTGGTAAACGTATTTGGAGTGTACAAAACGGTGATCCTAAATTAGGCATGACTAACACTCAAGCACCTTTAGTAGTTAAAGATAAAGTTATAACAGGTATTTCTGGTGGTGAGTTCGGTGTTCGTGGCTTCTTAGCTGCATATAACATCCGTACAGGCCAACTAGACTGGAAAGGTTACAGTATGGGCCCTGATGGCGATACTTTAATCGACCCTAAGAAAACAACTGCATGGAAAGACGGTAAAGTTCAACCAGTTGGTGCAAATTCAAGTATTAGTACTTGGGAAGGCGATCAATGGAAAATCGGTGGTGGTACTACTTGGGGTTGGTTTTCTTATGATTCAGACCTGAACCTGATTTATTACGGTTCTGGTAACCCT
>WTAG01000685.1 GCA_013139755.1 Methylomarinum sp.
CACAGTATCATGTAACTTCGTGAGGTGACCGACGAGAAGATATTTATTGGGATGAGCAAGATAGACAGCAGTGGCTAGAGACAGTTAGTCAAGCAGTTAAAAAGCATGAAAGCCAATAATGTTGGAACTGACCCTGCATATCCCATAGTTCGATACGGAAATATAAATTTATCACTCAGGAAAATAAACTGACGGAGTCTTTGATTTATGATCCCCCTTATTCTAACCAATATATTATTGGACTTAAGTATTATTATTTCTGGTAAGCACTAGGTATCCGCCGCTCACGCCAGCCACAATAACGGCTAGTCCAGCAAAGATACTGACACAGAACAGAGCCGCAAAGTAGAAAAAATCCAAAGGGAAGAGCATAAGCATATAACCCTTAGCCGCCCAATGTACATTATTAAAGAAAAGAAGATGAAATTGCCAAAAGAGTTGGCTAAAGCCAACTAATGACCCTAAGCCAACGGCCACTATTAGGGCCAGAGTAAAACCTACCCCAGCAACCCCTGCCCATGCCAGCCGACGTAGCGATAATTTCTGTCGCCAGATGAGAAAAACCCCGGCATAAGCCAAAATATAAGTCAATGTCCCCAGAAAAAGCCAGTAATCCAACCGAATCAGCCCCTTGACATCCTTGAAATGTATGACTTCCTCTGGAGTAAACAAATCAAAGGGCTTGCCTGCCTTAATAACTGTAAGCCTAATGTTTGCCTTATCCGAATTAAAATAGTCAGTTAGCCCCGAGTACACCTGCTCCAGCTCAACATCTGTTAGGTGCAATCCCGAATCAGCTAGGCTTTGAACGACATGGTATTTGTGGGAGCCATATTTATACATCCAGAGACTATTTGTCGCCCAGCCGACGCTGGCCGACAGCAGCACGGTAGGTATACAGAGTATAAATAGCCATAGGGTAAGCGTGCTGAATAATTTCAATTTTGCATCCATAAATATCAAAGATATAGGGATTATAAACCACAAAGCCCAAGCCATATATGAGCGATATACAAAAAGTGTAGTGAAAATATGAAACGTAGGGGGGCATATATGACCCCAGCTGTTGCTGGTCGAAACTTTCAGTTTTAAGCAATTTAATCCAGATTGATTTTAAAAAAAGAGAAAATGGTTACTTTAGTCTACTGGCGGAACAGTACACTGAAACCCAGGACACTTTAAACTACTAGGACATTTATGCATGCACTCTGCAGGAGTGGGATAACTTCTTTCCTTACCAGGACATGGGCAGTAAATCTTGCAGTTTTTTTCTAAATAAGCTTTCTTTTCTTGAATTGAAGCTTGGTAAGCTTCAATTTCCGATTCTCTATGGCCCTTAAGTGTCAAATAGTATTTTGCATCTTTAAGGCACTGCTCACGATGCACACTCTCATGTTTATACATAATGTCGAAATAGGCTTTGAGTACATCATCCCCTACACCTTTTCCACTATTTTTTTTTATGAAATCCAATAGTGCTCTTTTGATATCATCATCTTTTTTTAAAAGTATACGCAGTCCGCCTGGGTAGTAGATTATTGCACAGGTATCAAAACTGGTACCCATAGGTACGATTATATCTTTGCTCGAACCCGTTGATGATATCTCTCCATAGAGTATATCGTCATAACAAGATGTATCGGTGTTATGACACTCTTGCTTGGCTTGTTCAAAAAAGGTTTCATTTTGGTAAGCTGATAAAAATTTTTCTTGCCCTTGCAATTCATCTTGCATAAATTTGCATGCTATTGGCACACGAACAGTATCAGGAAGCGTTATTATAATCGCAATAAAAGCAGCAACAATCAGAGATACAAAAGAAAACAGTACCGTATCCCAATCTATCTGTCTTTCGTTATCAGCCATAATACTTACTCATTTTTATTTAAGTTCAGCTCTCTTACAAGCCATTCTTTTTATAGACTGTAGATTTTGATATACGCTTATTCATCCAGTTTTCAACTGAGTATTTTTGTTGGACGAAGCCGTCATCACCGAGAATAAATCGGCTGTGTTGTTGAATAGAGTGTAGCCTCATTACCCCTCATTCTCATAACAGGGAAACGTGTAAGTCCATCTAACTAATACTGAGGTTACGATATTAAGACATCATCTATCGAGTTAAATTCAACCATTATTATTCAGGGCATTGCAATAAAAGGCGTCTGGGTAGGGTAGGCGCCGTCATCGGCAATCAACCTGGCGGGTTAAAGTTCCGTCGGGAAATTGCTCGCTCATCCCGGTCGTACTGTGGAGCAGTTCATGAGTAATTGTGTACTGTAAGTTCCGCGTAGATGAAACTCTGGCCGTAACGCTAGTTAATCCGTATAAGCCTCGTTAACCAACTGAGGATGTTGACCCTTTGCTCTGAAGGGGAGAACTGAAATTACCTAGCTGAAAACGAGTGGAACAGATAAATCTTACGAGTTTGTAGGAATGGCATTTAATGGAAGATTGATTGTGCGGTACGGGAGATCGAAAAAAAGACTGACTCCAGTCATGCAGTCTTGAAAAATTGTTTAAATAATTTTATATTTTATTGGGTATTATGTTCGTAAATCATACAAAAATGCGTAAAGTGAATTTTATGGAGAGCAATAACGAGATTGTCATCAGGGCAGTAAACAGAGGTATCGAAAGATACATTCAGTCAAGAAAAAACATGGTTCCCGGTTTTGTTAGGGAAAATTACTCCCTTAAGGGCTCCTTAAGATTACATAGAAAAGCAATCGGAAGTGACTTAATCATGGTCCCGATCAATATTTTATGGTCCGTGGTAAAAATTGCTTTCGTAATAAGCTCAATTTTGATAAGAAAAATTGGATTAGAAAAACTTGCCAACAAAATTGATAGCGTACCTCAAGGGTTTGAAACCAATGTTGAAAAACAAATAAACTGGCTTATTTATTCCGAATTACTTGAAATTCCATACGAACAAGAAAACCGCCGGTCAACAAAAGATGCTTTTCTCGATGAGATAATGAAGGACAAAGAGCTATCAGGGATAATAGAGGGATATCTTTTAAAAATAAAGATGCACCATAACAACCCTGAGTTCCGCGATAATATTGAAAAAAAATTAAGAGAATATGGAACGACAAGGATCTCTGCTTCTGAACTAGCCAGTAATATTCTTTTAATTGCATCTAGTTATGCCACGTTAAATCGCGCATCGTTTGGTGCTTTAGGCGCTGGAAAATTATTAAGCGCAGCATTTGCTAAAAGTATTGCAATTTCAAATTTCTTGTTAGGGTCGACGATTGGCGGTTGGTATTATTCAATTGTTCCTGTAACTGTTTCGCTTAGGCTACTTGTTTCTGCTACTGGATTTGTTATTCTATTTTTAGCAATAATCTCAACCTTTATCGGAATAATACTCGACCCACTACAAGCCTGGTTAGGAATCCATCAGAGACGTCTTAATGGATTAATTGATATGATCCATGCTGATCTGACTAGTAGCGGTAACAATGAATATAATTTGAAAGAAAAATACGTATCGCGAGTTTTCGATATTTTGGATATGTTGTCATTAGCGGCTCGCGCTTGAGTGGTACAAGAGATTAATCACATAATACTGATAAATCCTCCGTTACGTTCATGGTTAGATCCTTACGAATATTATTTTTATTGCACTATTCAACCTTGAGTAGAATCCATCACGATGGGATGCTGACCCTATGGCTTTTTCTTTTTAGATCTTTTCTCCAGAAGCTGTTTGTTAGTGTACGCGGTTCAGTTATATGATAAATTCAATAGCTTCGTTATGATGGCACGGTTATAATCAAATGGGGCTTTAAAGAAAATTAACTCTCAGTTATGGAGAAGCTATTATGAACTCTACCTGGATATTAGTTGCAGACAGCAGTCGTGCACGCATTTTTGTTGCTAGCACGCCTGCTACATTACAAGAAATTGATGGTTTCGCTCACACAGCTGGTCGCTTGCATGAACAGGACATGACCAGTGATTTACCGGGGAAAGATGCTGGTGTTGCGGGTGCTGGCGGACACGCTTATCAGGATAAGACTACCCCAAAAGAACAGGAAGCAATCGATTTTGCTAAACACATCGCCAGACACCTTGATGAGGCGCATAATTTAAACAAATTTGGAAAATTGATGATTATTTCAGACCCTTCCTTTCTGGGGGAGTTGCGGAAACAATTGTCTTCTCAAATTCAAAAAGCGGTTAGTTTTGAACTTGATAAAAATATCACTGCGCATGGCACTGAGGATATTATAAAACACCTTCCTAAATATTTTGCCTAAGTTTTATGCTGGAGTTTCAGTAATGAGACCCACTTAGTGGGTCTTTTTTATGCCTGATAAATCTTGTCTATTAACGTCTTGAAACACTGAGGTCTGAAGAGGATAACATAGATACAGATAAGACTTACCGTTGGGATTGGTCCTATATCACTAATGGCTAAAATAACGAGTACAAACAAGGTTACTATTCTTAATGTCATAATGTATTTCCATTATCTTTGATAAATACAGATTAGTTCCATCTGATCAATAATATGTTCCTTCATGATTTTTCAAGTCAGGTAGGGTCGTGGGATTATCAGCACTTTTCAGTACATAAGTTATTTTTAAAAAAAAACGCTAGATCACCTTTTTCAATATGCTATTTTATAAGC
>WTAG01000276.1 GCA_013139755.1 Methylomarinum sp.
AGCGTCACTTAAATCAGTTTGGGCTAAATTTTTCCAGGCCATAATGTTTTTCTTGATAAATCATTTGATATACTCTTATTTTACCAAATTATGCTAAATGGTTCGTGCAAAGGTCTCACACTGTTTAAAGTACATTAACGCCTAACTTGGTTCCTCACCATGCAGGCCAACCAAGTTTTAAAAAGATCTAACAACAGAAACTTGATAGGAATAGATTCAACTCCTAAACCCCAAGGCCACAATAAGGGACAGAACAATATAGGAAATAACGGTTAGTTGTAAAAACTTAAGGATCCTCTGATTAAGTCTGGGCGAAGTAAATTATGTTCAGAATATTTGGATTCAAGGCAAAAATCGCACGTAATAGCAGGCTATTGCGAAGGTTTTTAACGCAGAAGCTGGATATTCTGAGCATAAGGTACGAGTTCATGACTTGATCAGAGGTTCCTTAACTAACACAATGTCAACAATATTCAACCAGGCCACTCGATCACCTAAGAATATTCCGGTCAGGATACCCAGGATCAATACTAGTAAAACTTTAGTTGAAAGAGAAAGTTTCCATGAAAAAGTTTGCATTTTTGATTTAGGCTTTGATTTGAAGCATGTGAGCCATACTAGCACTTGATTTATGATGTTAGTTCAGTAAACTTTTGTTACATTACTTAAACGCCCGTAAATAGTATCCACCCATTTCATTATGTTTTTCAAAACGGTATGATTGAATCTCATTCAGTACCGCTTGAGATAAAGGGGAAATCTGTTTAAGTCCGTTAAAATCATACTAGCCATGCAATAAGAACACTCCAATTTAAACTGAACTAATGTTGGCTTTGCAACTAACCATAACCTCAAACTTAATTCAGGAATAAAAATGTTAAAAAATCCCAAAAGATGGGCCCACATCTACGCCTTTATGGTTTTTATGGGCATCACTGGTAATACATTCGCTTATGAGTACCCAATAGCCGATCCATATAAAGCCTCCATAATCGGTACGCCATTTGAATTTAAGGCCGATATAACAGACAAGGTCGACATTGAAACCAAAACCTTAACAGTTTTCGAAAACAGACAGTCTCCTGAAATTTTCTGGTATAACGAGCAACTCAAATACTCTTTAGCTACGCAAGAAGGAGCTGCTCCACTCATTTTTGTTATTGCTGGCACTGGTGCCAATTACAATTCAGCCAAAGTAAACATGCTACTCAAAGTTTTCTATCAGGCAGGGTTTCATGTTGTAACGCTTAGTTCACCGACACACCCCAGCTTTATTGTATCGGCCTCGCTAAACTCGGTTCCAGGCCATATCCAGGAAGACTCTATGGATCTTTATCACGTTATGGAGCTTATCTGGCAGGATATTGGTAACGAAATTGAAGTCACCGACTTTAATTTGACTGGATACAGCTTAGGCGGTGCACAATCGGCCTTTGTTTCAAAACTGGATGAACAGCGCAAGGTTTTTAATTTCAACAAAGTATTAATGATCAATCCACCGGTCAGCTTGTTCAACTCGGTTGCTATCCTTGATGACATGCTAGTTAAAAACATTCCAGGCGGACTCGACAAAATGGATGCATTCATGGCTGAAACCATGGATGAGTTTTCAGAATTTTATGCCATAGGGAACTTTGTCAATGTCGACAGTGAGTTTCTTTATGCTGCCTTTAAAAAAGACCTCGTCTCCATCGAAAAACTCAAAGCCGTTATCGGTATTTCCTTTCGTATTTCGGCAGGTAATATGTTCTTCACTTCTGACGTGATGAAAAATAGAGGTTACTTAGTGCCAAAAAACCTGAGATTAAGCAGCAGTGACTCTTTAACAAACTATATGAGTACAAGTTTTAGAGTAAGCTTTAATGATTATTTCAATGAATATTTTTATCCCTATTTCCAAAGCAAAAACCCTAAACTGAGTAAACAGGATTTAATTGACAACACCAGTCTGAAAAGCATTGAAAACTATCTTGCCACTTCAACAAAAATTGGATTGATAACTAATCAGGATGATTTCATTATGGCACCGGGAGAAATAGAGTATCTGCAAAAGATTTTCAACTCGAGAGCTAAAATATTCCCCGATGGAGGCCACTGTGGAAACATGGACCACAAAGAAAATGTCGCGTATATGCTCGAATTTTTCAAACACTAAACGGGACTGAAAAAATGAACAATAGATACTTACACAATCTACCACTACTTCTCAGCCTGTTATTAAGTACCCTTTTGATGACGGGTTGCAGTTTAACTCCTAAACAACAAGCCGAGATTATTCCTGCTCAACGAACGTTGAATGACAATGGTAATATCGTTTATCCCATAAGGATTTATGACCCATTGGAAGGATTCAATCGAAGTAGCTATAAATTCAATGCCAAATTTGACCAATATGTTTTTCTACCTATTGTTCATGGTTATGAATATATCACTCCAGAGTTTGTACAGACAGGTATTGATAACTTCTTCTCCAACCTGGGTGAGATTACTAACTTAACCAATTCAATATTTCAACTGAAACCTGAATCATCCATACAAGCATTATCCCGCTTTGTAATCAATTCAACTGTGGGCGTTGCTGGGTTTTGGGATCATGCAACTGACTGGAGGGTTCTGGAACAACCAGAAGATTATGGTCAAACCCTTGGCTACTATGGCGTTGGTGACGGCCCTTATCTGGTACTGCCAATTCTTGGTCCTATGAATACCCGTGACGGAGCAGGCCTGTTAGTCGATTCTATGGCATATGGTGCAATCTATGGTGCCGCTTTTGACTTTTCAAGCAATAAGGGTGCTGCGACTGGCTTCCAAAGTGCTAGGGCTATTAATGCTCGAAAACAAATGGACTTTCGTTATAATCAAAGTGGCACGCCATTTGAGTATGATTTCGTCAGATATTTATACACCCAAAAGCGTAAGCTGGAAATTGCTAAATAGTTTGCATCTATTCACGGCAAATATTTAAAGAATACAGATCGTCGATTTATCAGGATTTTGTAACTGGGCGTTGCAACCAAGTTTACGAAGCACATGGATGTGCAAGCGCAGCGTAAAACTGGAGCTATAGCTGCTTGGATATATTCGCACATCCTGATAGATCAACAACCAGTATACCGAATGATAAATATCTTGATATTTTTACAATTATTTTTTGGTCTCTACTTTATTCAAGTAATCGATTATTAACAAAAAACCTTACCTTGAAGTATCTCCGTCGAGTGTAATACCAATCCTAATAGATTTATACTTAAACCCATATGCCTAAGAGAAATCGTCATTCCTGCATGCTCTTAGCAGGAATCTATAGTGTACGCATGGATTCCCGATTAAAGATTTCGGGAATGACGATTATTACAGTGATTATTTATTGGGATTGGTATAATCCCCCCACAAACTCACAGCAGAAAAAAGAAGCTGAGTCAGGATGCTATATAAAACAATGGCCATTTCGTTCATCCCCTCCATAAGGCATCTGACAAGCTATACTTCTGTCACTAGAGGAATATTCTTTATGAAAATAAGTTTACTACTGGCACAATGATCTCCCAGAAGACATTACAGACAGACATCATCGCCACTGGCTTTTCGTTCTAATATATGTGAATTATGACATGTCACGCAGTTAACGAACAAAGTAAATAATGGTATCTAAAAGACACCTCTATTAATTCATGACTGGCATCTATACACTTAAAATATTCGATAACTTCGTTAAAAATCTTGTTAATAGCCTGCTATTAACTGCGGTTTTCGCCTTGTTCTCAAAGATTTTAAGCGCATATCTGTTCAGACAGAATTAATAGAGGTGCCCTAAAATTATCTCCTAACTTAAAATCATTCTTCAACTGAGAAATGAACATTTGATTATTCTAGATTGAAGCATCCGAGTTTTCAAAGCTAGAATTGTTTCCCGTGCACTGATTTTATTTTCCGATAACTTCGGGAAGCACGTCACCAATACTACCAGAAGGTGGTTTTACTCCAAGATAATTCGACAGTGTTGTTGCGATATCGTAAGGTGTAACTGCTCGATTAACCTTCATAGCTTTCAATCCGGCTCCGGCAAAGATGACTGGCACAAAAGTATCATAACGCCAAGGGGAACCATGGGTTGAAGCTACTATCATACCGTCGAAATCATTGATAAAGACATTGGGTTCAAACACCAGATAAATATCACCCGACCGCTTTGGATGAAAGTTACGCAATATTGAACGTATCATCAATGTATCCGGCAGGTTACCTGTAAGTAACGCACTACTGGATACGGCGTAGGCTATACCATCAAACTTCAGTAATTCGGCAACAATGGCCTGCTCTATCTTTGCCCTATCCAACCCCTTGGCGCGAATCAGCTCATGATTAAGATAAAGGTAAGGATGAAAATAAGTCTCGATCAGCTCTTCGCCAATTCCAAACTGTTTCTTCAACGCCGCAATTGCCGGTGTCTTGTCAAGACCTTTAATATCAAAGTGATGCGCATTTTTGATGCCTCGCTCACGCAGATGACCAGGCACTTCAGGCTGGCCGTGGTCAGCAGACAAAACAATTAGCGTATTTTCCAGGCCAACTTTCTGATCGACATAAGCAAACAGGTCCGCCAGAGTATGATCCAGACGCACCAGATTATCTTCGATCTCCAGGCTGGATGCTCCAAAGAGATGACCGATATAATCAGTAGAAGAAAAGCTGATTGCCAGATAATCCGGTATTGCATCCTGTCCGAGCTGCTCCTTGTCCAACAGAGTCTTGGCAAAATCCAGCGTTAACTCATCTCCAGCCGGACTCAAAGTCAACTTGGTGGTAAAGTATTTCTCCTCTGCAGTACCGTAGCTATGAGGAAATGTCCGCCCAAAACCAGCAAAATCAGTCTCATAATCCCTGTCATCAGCATCACCAAATAAATACTTCGATGGCTGGTATGTCAGTTCCCAGGCTTTACCCGCATAGACTGATGCTGATTTGCGCGTATTCCATTCATTAACCCATTCCGGGTATTTATCGTAGTAGTAGGTACTAGTGACAAACTGACCTCCTTTTTTCGAAAACCAAAAAGCCTTACCAGCATGTCCGGCCATAGATACTGCGCCTCGATCCTTAACTGAAACAGCATATATCTTTGATTTCCCTGCAAAATGTATAGCCAGCTCATCGCTGAAAGTCGAGACCAAAATATTTCCAGGTGAGCGACCATCGGATCTTGCTGTTCGTTGCGTAGGATCTATTTCAGTCTTTTTATCAACATCAGCACCAGCCGTAAGTAAATGGTAGCGCGGATCTTCAATATTATAAGTAAGGCGATTCTGTTCACGGTCGAACCAGACATTGCCCACCATACCATGCGCTGCAGGTACTGTACCGGTTGCCAAGGAAACATGACCCACGATAGTTTCTGTATTAGCGTGTTGATAGTGAGCGTTGGTATAGTGAATACCCTGGTCTAACAGGTAACGGAAACCACCATCACCAAACACACTATTGAAACGCTGTGGTAAATCACCACGTAGGGCATCTACAGTAATTTGTAGTATCAGTTTTGGTTGTGCTTGTGCCTGGGCGAAATATCCAGTTAGAAGCGCGACCGTCAGAATCGTTATTTTTAGTAATGTATTCACAAGAAACTCCTGTCAAAATCAACATTAATTGAGAGAAAAAAAGTATGCTAAGAATTCACCTCGCGGGGAAGCATGAGTCACCTCGGGGATTGCTGGTCAAACCAATATCTTAAGGAACCTCTGATCAAGTCATGAACTCGTAACTTATGCTCAAAATATCCAGCTTCTGCGTTAAAAACCTTCGCAATAGCCTGCTATTACGTGCGATTTTTGCCTTGCCTACAGGACGTAGGTAAGGGGCGAGAGCAGGACGCGGTAGCTTTGAATCCAAATATTCTGAACATAATTTACTTCGCCCAGACTTAACCAGAGGATCCTTAAAAGATCTAATTTAAACTGATTGTCCGTAGTTTCATTAACATCCAGTTTATAAATAAACAGGACTGACTTAAAATCCCAACGCTCTCATTAATCACTTGTCTGCCAATACTTAGTTTCACAAGTATGCTTTAACCATATAGAATAGTTATTAAATGAGATAGACATTTTTATAATAATATTTAGTTCATTAAAATATTACCTATACAGACTTTGCTAATTCATAAAAAAACTCAGGTGTTAAAAGAATGAAATTACTTCTAAAAATCATTATTTCATTAGCAATTCCCATTCTGATAATTGGCTATTTTTTCACCGAATTTTTATTAGAATTCTGGTGGTTCAGTTCATTAAACCTGGGATCATATTTTTTATTGAGAGAAAGTTATGCCATTTTAGTCGTTCTAGCTTCCTCTGTAGTCCTTTTTGTGACAGCACACTTAAATTTAGTGTCTATTCCTCGCAAGTTAATCTCATACTCTGACAATAACGGAGAAAGTTTTTTACAAAGATATAGCAAAACCGCCTGGTTTTTTTCGTTTATTATTTGTATCCCCATATTAATCCCCATTGCTAATCACTGGGAGGATTTTTTATTATTTTACTTTGGAGCAACTTCTGAGTTAACTGACCCAGTCTATACCAAAAACATCAGTTTTTATTTCTTTTCCTACCCTGTTTACCAACTCATACAATCCCATTTATTCTGGTTTGTTTCTTTATTACTCACGGTAGTCAGCGGCTTATATTTTTTTTCTTACAAAAAAAATAAAGACCGAGTCTGTTTTCCTTATAAAGCAAAATTTCATATCGCTTTTTTAGTTCTTATCCTGGTTTCTATACAAGCTTGGTCTATTGCACTCCAACGTATAGAAATGCTTTATGAAGACAGACATTTACCCATTTTTTATGGCCCTGGCTTTGTGGAAATGAATTATCATTTATCACTGATCTGGTTAAGTTTCATTTTATTTGTATTTTTGGCCATTATTGCTGTTTATAGTCTTTATACGGGTAAAAAAAGAAAACTCGCTATTGCTTTCGCCCTGGCCTATATCACTGTAGCTGCGATTAAGCACATTGAATTTATACCTAATATGATTGATGAGTATTATGTTGGTCCAAACCCAGTCAATGCTGAAGCTAAATATATTGAAAATCATATTAAGGCGACCTCGGACGCATTTAACTTTGCTGATATAACTGAAATAAACTACCCAATAGCTCAATCAATTACAACTAACATCAGCAATGAAATTCGTCGGGAATTAAATAACATTCCATTGTGGGATAATGATTTACTACTACCCGCCTATAACCAATTACAAAGTATTCGAAGCTACTTTAATTTTAATTCGGTTACTACTGATCGTTACCTGATAAACAATAAAAATCAACAGGTTAATGTGGCCGCACGTGAACTAGATTATCAAAGCCTACCCGTTGACACACAAAATTGGCGAAACCAGCACCTTGTTTATACTCATGGTTATGGCCTGGTTATATCCCCCTCTGCACAACAGGCAAAAAGACCTATGCAGTGGCTAATACAGAACTTCGGACAATCTGTTCAAGCTGAAAAATTGAAGATTGATCAAGCTGAAATATATTATGGCCTGGCCGATTATCCTTATGCCATTGTGCCTAATACTGAATCACTAAAAACAAAAAATAAAACCGCTGGTGATTTGAGTACGGATTATAAGGGGACAGGTGGTTTACCTCTGTCCACAGAATTGCAAAAAACGGTAGTTTCAGGTTTCTTCAATGACACCAAAATCTTATTTTCAACAGGTATTAATAAAAATAGTCGAATTCTGGTACGTCGAAATATTTATAAACGAATCAAAGCAATTACGCCGTTTTTATACCTGGACAAGGATGCCTAT
>WTAG01000525.1 GCA_013139755.1 Methylomarinum sp.
AAATGGAGGCGCGAATAATCCTTTTCAGATCTTGAGTTGGCAGCAAATAAACCAGAAACAATCATTATTTGATGATGAGATGACACAATTATTAGTAAGGCAAGATGAACCTGAAAACAGAGATTGATTTTGATCTAAAACGATTTTTCCAGTGGTGGGGGCGAGAACTATCCAATTGCTTACCTGAAAAAATCAGACAAAAACTGAGTGAGCAGTCTGGTTACGTGTTTTTGTCAGTCAATAATGCAGAATTACAATTTGAGCAAATACTAGATGGCACGTTGCATAAATTAACAACATTTTCTTTAAATGAGGCAAGTGCAGACAGTTACCAGCAATTTATTGTTGACAATACAGAACTTGAAAAAGTTGATTATGTTTTAAGATTAAATATTGATCAGGCAATCAAAAAAATACTTTACCTTCCTGCTGCGGCAAAAGAAAATTTGCGGCAAGTGATTGCTTTTGAGCTTGATCGCTTAACACCATTTAATGTAGAGCAAGTTTATTATTCGGTAAAAATATTAGAGAAAGAGGCGCAGGGAAAAATCAAAGTATTATTGGTACTGACACCAAAAGATGTTTTAGATGGAGTACTTCAGCAATTAAACAGCGCTCAAATATATCCTTCTGTTGTTGAGTATTGTGCTGCAACGAATGATTTTACTTATGATTTAGATCCTTATAATTTATTGCCTGAAGAGAATCGACCTGTAAAAGATAAAGCCACTCAAGTAATGGTTGCAGGATTAACGATTATTGCAATGGTATTGGCTATCTCAGTGTTGATTTTCCCCGTTTGGCAACAGCAGCAAGAGGTTGACAGTTTAAGGCAACAGTTACGGACACTGCACAAAGACACGCTGAAAGTGCAGTCTCAGCAATTAGAAATTGATCAGTTAGTTGAAGAAACAGAGCGGTTGATTAAAGTTAAACAGCGGGCACCAGGGTTAACGGAATTACTTAATTTGTTGAGTCAGTTAATGCCTGATGATACCTGGTTAACTCATTTTAAATATAATAAAGATCATTTACAGATTCAAGGGCAATCCCCCTCTGCTTCAGTCTTAATTAGTGTACTTGAGGCCTCCTCCATATTTAGCAATGCTCGATTTGTTTCCCCTTTAACACAAGATAAAAAAACAGGGTTAGAGCGCTTTCAGATCCGTATGGACCTAGATATAGGAGAGATTGAGGATGAATGAAGTATCTAATCAGCGCTGGTTAGCTTTAGGTTTGTTGGGGCTGGTTTTAATTTTAGTCTTATTCATTGTTATTGTTCCTGTGGTGTCTATGGGGCTTGAATACCATGAACAAAAACAGGAACTTTTCTTTAGACTACAAAGGGCGAGGAAAATTGTAGCCAGAAAAGACAGTGTTAAAGAAAATAATGCTGATATTAAAAAGCAATTTCAACTACAGAACTATTTCAGTACCCGAGATACAGAAGCATTGGCTTCGGCAGATTTACAGAAAATAATCAAGTCTGCTATTTCTCAGGCTGGCGGACAATTAACCAGTACCCAGGTATTACCGCATAGTATGGAAAATGGTTTTAACCAGGTCACCGTTAAAGTAAGAATGTCGGGTGATATAGAGATGTTGCGTAGTGTGTTAT
Organism: Methylomarinum sp.; assembly: GCA_013139755.1. The sequence goes on from WTAG01000525.1 coordinate 1,619, forward strand.
ATGAAATTGAATCGTCAGCACAGATTATGATTATCAATCAGCTAGATATTCGTCCTGTTCGAGGTAAACGTAATCGAAAAACACGAAAAATAGAGCCTAGTAATAAAATGAATATTAACTTTCAAGTCGCTGGCTTTATGAGGAACAACGATGAATAACAATATCATCAAAGGCTTGTCAGGATTATGTCTGTTGTTGATACTCGCCTTAATCATTGAATGGTGGTTGATTGAAGCACCTGAGCAAGTAAGCGAACAAGCAATAATTGGGGATGACGCACAAGTTGAACTCCCTAAGCTGACACTGGCAAAAAAGACGGTGGAGTCTTATACGCAGATGGTCGAAAGCCCGCTTTTTATAAAAGGTCGAAAGCCAGTTATTGATGGCGAAGAAAATGGATTGGTTAATGAGGATATTGGTCAAATTGATGATTTGGTTTTGCTGGGTATTTATTCAAATAAAGATAAATTGAACGCTTTATTTAATAAAAAAGGAAAACAGAAAACATATTTAAAAAAATCAGAGGGTGAGGATGTTGCAGGGTGGTTGATAAAAGAAATAAAAGCAGACAGTGTTGTTCTGGAGCTGGCGGGTAAGCAAAAAACAGTGATGTTAAGAAAGCCAAAACCAACAACAATTAAAAAACCTAAGCGTACTCCACGTAACAACACCAAACTTAAATCTTGAGAAATAGCATGATTAACCGTAAACAAAATTTCCCTTATATTTTAGCATTGAGCCTATCGGTTTCAGGATGTGAATTACTCGGCCCAGAATTACACGAAAAGCTCCCTTTGGAGTCAGTCACTGAAGTTAATGCTACTGAGAAAGCAGAGGTGATTCATCAAGAGTTAAGTAATGATCGTTTGAGTACCGCTCGTACTGAAGGTATGAAGGTAGAAATATACCCAGGGACAGGTCAATTTATTTCTCAAAAGCCAGCGCTTAATAGAAGAAAACCATCTGCAAAAGGCGAATACAGTCTAAATTTTGATGATGCTGATTTAGGTGAAGTTGCCAAGGTTATTTTAAGTGACATCTTAGCTGAAAATTATCTTTTAAGTCCTAAAGTCGCAGGAAAAGTTACCTTACAGACCTCTCAGCCACTAAGTCGTGCAGAACTGTTACCTACATTAGATATGTTGCTGGATATTAATAATGCAGCCATGCTCTATCAGAATGGTGTTTATCAAATTAAACTTAAGCAAAATGCATTACAAAGCAGTGCATTTAGTACATACAATAAGTATAAGAAACAAATTCCAGCGGGTTATCAGGTAAAAGTTATTCCTGTTAAAAATGTAGCGGTTGAAGAGCTTGCCGAAATAATCAAACCGTTAATGCAGCAGAAAAGTATTTTGCATGTGGACAGCAACCGAAATATGCTAATGATAGCTGGGACTGCCTCAGAATTAGCACGTGCGATGGATATGGTTAATGCCTTTGATGTTGATGTGATGAAAGGACGGTCGTTTGGTTTATTCCCCTTACAAAATGTGGATGCCGCTAAAATCATTGAAGAACTGGAACAAGTCTTTAATAAAAAGAGTGGTGGGGCAGAAAACAGTTTCTTTCAATTTATGGCGATTGAACGTTTGAATGCTATCTTAGCGATTACCCAGCAATCCAAATACCTGAAAGATATTGAACGTTGGGTCTTTAGATTAGACCGAGCGAATACAGCCGTAGGCGGTGGGGTTATTGTTTATAGAGTACAGCATGTAGATGCGGTAGAGTTAGCTGGCACATTAAATGAAATATTTAGCCAAAGCGGTAAAAAAGAACGCCCAGCATCGGTTGCTGCCGGGAAGAAAATCGTTCAGGTGACCAATAAACAGAAGAAACCTGCGAAAACGACAAAAGTCAGTAAAACGACATTATCATCAACTTCACTATCTGATGTAGGTGAAGTGAAAATCATTGCAGATGAAGTGAACAATGCCTTGATTATCGTTGCAACAGCACAGGATTATGCCGTGGTGCATCGGGTGA
>WTAG01000090.1 GCA_013139755.1 Methylomarinum sp.
TAAGCAAGTTCTCACCGCCTTACCTTATGCTGAATCTGTGGAGGATATTGAGGTATTATTGCCTTGGAATATTAAAAAATCAGAGATGGCGAAATAAGCAAGTACGTGCTTCAATGAGCGCTTACCTGCGATTAATGATCAGGCTACAGTCGCTGAACTACTTGAGTCAACCGAAAAACAGCTGGCTGAGTTGGGTAAGTTTTATGATGATATCTATGGTAAAGAAAATGAAGAAGGAGAGTTGAAGGGTGGACTTAAGCATGAAATTAGAGATCGTCGTGAGGATTTAGATGATTTTAGTGCAAAGCAAAAAGAAAAATATGCAACATTATTAGAAGAAATTGAATCACTATTACCTGGCTCAACAAGTGCTGGTTTGGCAACTGCTTATTATGATTTAAAGGAATCTTTTAATAAACCAATTAAGAATTATTCTCGATTGTTTTATGGAGCAGTTTTTGCTCTAGTTGTTGCAACTATATTTTCTATAGTAGATAGCATTGGTTTTTGGTTTATCAAATTTGTTGATACCAGTGATTTGAATAAATTATTGAGTAATACTTTGTATAAGCTGCCTTTATTATTACCCATAATCTGGATGGCAATTTTTGCATCTCGTCGTCGCAGTGAAACTCATCGTTTACAACAGGAATATGCACATAAGGAAGCATTAGCGAAGTCTTACCAAAGTTTTAAAACTCAAATTGAAGACTTGGGTGATAAGCCAGATACTGATTTAATGAAACACTTACTTACAACAGCTATTGGAGCAATTGCGTTTAATGCATCAAGCACACTAGATAAAAAGCATGGAGACAATACACCTGTGCAGGAAATTATAGAAAAATTCATTCCATATGTAGACAATGCGGTTAAAAAGGCTGTTGATGCAATTAAATAATAAATTTATCAATCCTCCAATATTGTTAGCTACTGAACTAATGAGCATTCCTAATAGTAAGAGTAGTTTTTTTGATTATAAACGTGCAATTAATGGCAATGATGCTTAATGTTAAATCTGTACTCGGTAAAAAAGGTTTTTTATGCCAATAAAACAAACCCAAGAACAACTTGAAAGCCTACTTCGCGAACTATGCCTGTTAGCAAAGGAAACGGAGTGGATGGAGTTTAAGCATAATAACGATGAGCCAGTGATGATTGGTGAGTATATATCTGCGTTATCCAACTCTGCGGCATTAATCGGTAAGCAGTCGGCTTATATTGTATGGGGGATTGATGATGATTCTCATGATATGATAGGCACTGAGTTTAAGCCGTCGACAGCTCGCTATAAAAAGCAGGAACTAGAAAGCTGGTTGTTACAAAAACTAGCACCTAAAGTTGATTTCAATTTTAATGAGTTTGTGGCTACTAATGGACGAGATGTTGTTATTTTAGAAGTTCAGGCAGCAGGACATACGCCTGTACAGTTTGATGGCACTGAATATATCCGAGTTGGATCTTATAAGAAGAAGCTTAAAGATTTTCCGGCTAAAGAGCGAGAGTTATGGCGTGTTTTTGATCGCACACCCTTTGAGCGGCAAATTGCGGCTGAGCAGGTTCAGGTGGAGCAAGTGCTTAGGTTGCTAAATTACCCTGCATACTTTGATTTATTGGATTTACCGTTACCCGAAGGTCGTGAGGGAATTTTAAGTGCGTTATCGTCAGATCATTTAATTGAGAAGACAGATAATGGCTTGTGGAACATTACTAATTTAGGCGCTGTTCTTTTTGCTAAGAAATTAGAAGACTTTCGTCATTTAAGTCGCAAGGCGGTGCGCGTTATTCACTATAAAGGCAATAGTCGCATTGAAACGATTCGAGAGATTTCTGGTAACAAAGGCTATGCCGTTGGTTACGAGGGCTTAATTGATTACCTAAAAACCATGATTCCATCCAATGAGGAGATTGGGCGAGCCTTTAGGCGTGAGGTTCCGATGTATCCTGAGTTGGCTATTCGTGAGCTGGTGGCTAATGCCATTATCCATCAAGATTTTACACTTACTGGTACAGGTCCTATGATTGAGCTATTTGATAGTCGATTAGAGATTAGCAATCCTGGTGTTCCATTGGTTGATACTCAGCGATTTTTAGATACGCCACCCCAAAGTCGTAATGAGGCAATAGCTTCTTTTATGCGTAGAATTAATATTTGTGAGGAGCGTGGCACGGGAATTGATAAAGTTGTTTTTCAGACAGAATTATATCAACTTCCAGCTCCCCTATTTGAACAAACACAACAACATACTCGTGCCATTTTATTTGCTTATAAATCGCTTAATGAAATGGACGCTGAAGATAAAACAAGAGCCTGTTATTTACATTGTTGTCTGAAATATGTGAACCGTGAATCAATGAATAACACGTCACTTAGAGAGCGGTTTAATATTGAACCTGGAAATAGTGCCACCGCCAGTCGTGTTATAAAGCAAACCGTGGAGGCTGGGCTTATTCGCTTATATGATCCAAAAGCGAATCGAAAATCTTGGAGATATGTACCTTATTGGGTTTGATTTATAGTTAGAAAAAATCTCATTTGATTGTCATTTGATGGATACTTAAGGGGCGTTGTATTTTCTTCTGCAACACCTGCAATTGCTGGGCGTATTAAGTGATTTTCATTTGATAGAAAAGTAGTAATAACTAAATATTGCTATTTGTTTTCGGAAAATAACCATGAAAAACCATTTTTCCAGAGTTTTAAATGTTTTTTGGACATATTTTTATCAAGCTATGAATTAACGCTGGATGAATTGTTTAAGTAAGTTATTGCCAGTTAAATTTCAATAGAAACTGTAATTTGATTCTCAACAGCCGTATAAATATCAGTCTCCACCTTAGGTGTTTTAATACTAAGAACCAATGAATAACGAGTTTGTTTGCCCCAGCGTTCAAAGTTAGCGCGTTCTTTCCATCCTTCATCCCGAGCACTGTCATCTATGTGTAATTCTAGGACATATAAATTACCTGTTGATGATGTTAGTGGTGATAGTTGGTTTATTAAAGAATACTGGCAGTATTTAATATTTTCAATTTATAGGAGGGCTATTTTTTATTTGAAATAGGAATAACTTTACCATTTGATTTGATTTTATCAACCTCTTGTTTTAGTTTGATAAGTCCATCAGATTCCCTCTTGTTTTCTAATTTAAGCTGTTTTATCGTCAGCTGTTGATCTTCAACTATTCTTGATAAATCATAAAAAGCAGAAAGTAGGTTTAAATATTTTGCTTTATATTCTTTTGCTTTTGCATTGATAACTTTACTTTTTTCAACTGTAGCTTTGGCAATGAAATGTGGTTTTTCGAGTTGAAAGTTATTTGCAATATCAATATCTTCAAAGAGGGGTTTCCATTGATCCCTGTCTTTTCTTATGGAACTCCTGGAGAATCCAGCTTGTTTTGTTACAGAGTTAACATTAATTCTCGACTTAGGGTCTTTGAGCAAAGTTAAAATAGCATCGTAAAAATGAGCATATTTTCTTCTGTATTCAGCAGTACTTTTAAATTCAATTTCCATTACTGGTCCTTAAATAAATTTGGGTACATTTTGAATGCAGCATCTTCGACTCTTTTAGCAAGGTTAGTGAAGTTACGTTTATTAGAGTCATTTCTTGCTGATTTAGCCTGATTTTTGATATTGCTGATTAATGCAATGGATTTGTCTTGATCTAACACACCATTAGCACAGTTAAAGCACTCAGAAAAATTCTGATTTGCAAAGTCATCGCAAGGTTTTGTGGTGATGCACCAACCATGAGGCAGCTCTTTCGTTTTAATGGCCCCTTCTTTGGCTAAATCAGCCCATTCCTTGTTTGGGTTTTGTGATTGTTTAATACTCTCTGTGAATTGTTTTACTGCTTTTAGTCCTGGGCCAAAAAGAGTGTGTTTTGAGCTATCCATTGTTTTAATTAATTCTTTTCTCAGAATAGTATCAGTTTGATCAATATTTTTAATGGCGTACTCGTTCATTTCTTTATACGTTTCATCATCTAATAATAGTCCTGAGGCTTGTAGGGCTCTGCCACCATCTGCATAATAAAATGATGATATTATTGATGTATGTTTCAATTGGTGTTTTAAGTCAGCAACTGATAATAACCCCGTACCTGAAGCATAAAAAGGTAATGAACGTCTAAATTGATGCTCTGTAATTGAAAAAACTTGGCCGGGTTGCACGTTGTCATTTAAACGATTATCGAGCGAGCTATATGTCTGTAAGAAATTAACATCAGCATCTGACAAGGTATAACCTCCTGTTCTATCAAGCCATCGGCCCTTTATTTTCTCTCCTGTTTCTTTATCTTTAAAATCAGTTTCTTTGTATTTAAAAAGGGATGTATTAGTAATGGGCTTGTCATCGACTACTGTGTAATATATTGTTCGACCATCTGATGTTGTTAACTCACCAACAATATTCTTTGAGCTTTTATCAACTAGAGCGCATGAAAGCCGAGGAAAAAGCCATTTTGGTAATTCAGAATTTTTAATATGAATTTGATAAGAAAAATCAGAGAGCTGTCTTAAAATTTTATGTGCAATATGTCCATTTTTACTGATTACCCATCCAACACGTTTACCACCATGAATTTTAGTTTCAGTACCTAATACTTGATAAACCGTTCCCTTACTGGTTGTTATTATTTTAGTGGGTTCATTTAGCAAGTGTATAAGCTCATTTTCTCTCATTGTTGACTCTAAGAGAATTAGTCGAGCTAAATAAGCTTGCACTCGTCTAACCTCAAAAGTTATACCAGTCATATCTTTTGAGCCGTAAAAAAATGATGTTGGTTCTACTTGACCAACAGATTTTATTTTGTTTTTAAAATATTCAAAATTGCCTGGTCTGTCGTATATTTTTTCTTCATGGTTTAAAAATTTTGCTAGTCTACCTTGGTATGCTTTTCTTGATACTCCAGCTTGTTTGTTGCTATTGCTCCCTGTCTCACCGAGATTAGTATATGCAGATATTAAGTTTTTTGCATCTTTATCAAAGTTTTTAAAATTCCATTTTTTGATAATATCAATGGCATCGCTATATATTTTTTCATAAATGATTGGTGGAATGACTGTATGTTGTTCAGATATTGCTCTTGCTCTTTTATAAGCTGCTGCAAGCGTTTTTTCTAGATTTTCTGAGTATGCGGGAGTGATATTTAAATAATTGATAGAGAGATATCTGACATGTGTTAAAAGTGCCTGAAGATTTGTGATGATAAGTGAAAAGCCTGGTGTTTTAGCTTTTTCTGCTTGCTGAATTTCTTTTGCCAGTGCATTAGCAACCTCTACATCAGCAAAGAGAGAGACAAGGGTTTTGTCTTTTAATGTGGTTGTTTTTTTAAGAGCTTTTAATGTGGATGCACGGATAAAAACACTCTGAGGCGAAAGGAGTGATTTATATAGGCCTTGAGCCCTGGCAAAAGGGATTTCTAAAAATAAATAAGACAGTGTTTTTATTTCTAGGACTTCGTCGATATTTAGGCTTTCTACTCCAGTCGAGAAGTTTATTTGTTTTGATTCAGATATTTTCCAGATATCATCCTTGAAAATATTTGTATAGGAGCCATTTAAAAAGGATGCTGTGATTGGTGTGTTTTCATCGATGAACTGCTTTTCTTCAGTCGTAGTATCTTTATCTACAACAATACCTGTGACTGATTGAATGTTTTCCCAAGCATCAGGTCGTAATATTTTGCATGTAGTTTTTTTCATAATTAGCTTTCCAGTAGAGACATATCCATGTCATATAGTTCTTGCCAATCAGGATGTAATTCGTAAGCAACTTTGCTTTCAGCTTCTTCAATCCATTTGACAGCTTGCTCTTGTAGTTCATCTTTTAGATGTTGCAGAATTTTATTTATTCTTTCTATGACGGCACCAAAACTACTTTCCATTTCGCTATGATAAGAAATAACTTCATTTTTCAACAAAATATACTCACGCATTGAAACAAGTTTAAATATGCCATCCTCTTCAGCATGAGCCACAAAAAATGAGCAAAACAAACAACCTGTGGGAGTAGTGCAATCACCAACTATATAAGCACTGCTGGTTGTATTGAGCTGCATTATGGACTGTTGGGCAACGGTTGCTTTACATTGGCCGGCTGGGATAGTTGAAAGTCTTTCTTTTACCTTGTTACTAATGTTTTTGATGGTATTTTCAAAATCCGCATAAAATACCCCCATGTTTTTAATGGCTTCTTTTTCTTGTCTACGATAATAATGCTTTAGCGCGGTTTCTGGTGAATGCTGCATGATGATGGCGGCAAGGTTGTGGCCAACTTTGGTTTCCAATGTTGTTGATTTGTAATTGCGTAAGTCTCTTGGTGTTGGGATGTTTATTATGTGGTCAAATATATCTTCCTGCTTTAGTCGATGCTTTAAATAATTAGTTAGCCGTGGTTTATTTTTTTTTATCCATTCAGAAAATAAAAAGTATTGAGAAATATGTCTAAACTTTTCATCTTTTCGAAAAATTTGTCTCCCGATGTAATCAAGTTCTAGGCTTACTTCAACTTTCTTGCAAAGTATGTTGTAGATATTGAACAAATTAACAAAGGGCTTGACGTATTTGACTAGAAAATCTTTTTGAATCTCAAATGATATAACCCGTTTAGCTCTTGTTTTATATACTGATATCGACTTGCCAGAAGTTTTTTTATCATTGCTGATATCTAAGTCTGCTAGAGATATAAGCATTGTATTAGTACCGTTAATTCCAGTTATGGCAATAAATAAATATAGAAAGGAATTGCGATAATCCTTGGTGGATTTAAAAAAAGATGCAATTTTATTTTTAGTTAAGTATGGTGTTTTTTTTAAAGAAGAAATGGTTTTATTAAGAACCAGTATTTCAGATTCAATAAGGTTTGCCATATACCTGACAGTTTCAACTACGCAAAAGTCAGACGGTGGATCGATAATAGAGTCTATTTGTTTACCGTGATGCAGGTGATCAGAAATAATTTGAGTATCATTAGGAAAAAGATACGATAAAAAAAGGTTTAGATTATGTATATGATGAAATATCGTTCTAGTTCTATTGTTTGAAACATTGGATCGGTTTAAAGTATTACTTCGTGTTTCGGCTGATATTTTTTGGAAAATTGTTGTTAGATTTTTATAGTCTTCTGTTGTGCTGCAATCAAGTTTGTGTTTTTCTAGGTGTTTTATTATCCAGTTTCCTGATGCCATATAGTTTCGTATTCTTGATTCTGATAAATCTTGGTTTTGTTCCAATAAAGTGAAACAAAGTAGTTTCTGGGCAACCCATTCAATAACATGTTTTGATTCATTATTTTTGTATGATTTAGGCTCTTTCAAACTTCCAATCGATTGATAATCTACTCCCCCCCAAACTTGAATTAAGAATGGGTTGAATTGCTCAGGTAAATTACAAGGGACACCTTGCTCCCATATTATCCTTGTATACACCCTATAATCCTTCTAATAAGTTTTTAGCGAATTCTGTGTTTGCAAGAGTCATTGGAGAATCACTTAAAAAAGTATTGTAATTATTTAAGTATGATTGTGTTGTCTTAATGTTGGAATGCCCCATAAGGTCTTTTAGCTGTTCTAAAAGTGTATTTATTTCAGTAGATAACATTTCTGGTCGGTAATTATTTCTAAAAAAGTTCATTGCAAAAGTAGCTCTCAAAAAATGGATCCTGAAATTACCTTCGTATCCACGCAAATGCATTTCAGGCAATATTTTTTCGCTAAAATAATGTGAAGCCCTATTCCCTGGACGGCTGGATGGAGGTATCCAATTTTTAAGTAATGTGACGTTATATATTGACCAATACACATGATTACCATTTTGATTAATAAAAACATGCTGATTAGTTTTATCTTCAAAAAGTAATCCTTTTTTCTCCGCTTTTTTTAAATCAACTCTTCTTGTGTTGGATGATAAAAATTCGTCAAGGTATTTTATGGCAATGTGTGGGAAATATAATCGAAGTGGTGTGTCATGTTTTGTTTGGATAAGTGTTGAAGCATATCCAGCATGAAGAAATGGAAGTTTAACACCTGAAAGCATTTGATTCTTAAGGTCAGTTATGTGTTTTTCACGAAGAGTACCTATACTCCCAAGTCTGGCACCTGTAAGCCAGCAGCTGATTGCAAGATATTTTATCCACGGAGGTGGTGTAATACTTTTCAAAGCAGCAAAGAATATTTTTTGTTCATCATCATTGAGTGGTCTAAGGGGTTCCCCATCATTAATGTAGTCTAAAGGAGCTGATCTTTGTCTATTAGGTCGGATAGCTTGTATAGGTCTGGATATTTGTTTGTTGACTTTTCCTCTAGTCACGCTGTCAAATTGTATGTTAACTGTTTTTTCACGCCACAATTGAGCGTTTGGGTCAATTAAACCGATATTTTTAGCATATTTAAAAAAACTAATAGAAGTCGATTGATATAAGCAAGCATTTGCATTACTCATTTTTTTATCATGAATTTCTTTTCTTAAGAATTGCCAATATTTATACGCTGGCCGTTGTTGTTCAATTGGGAATTTAAAGTTTAAATAATCAAAATCAGGTTTATGTCTATAAAAAAAATTGAGCATATGTGCTAATTGATGAGCATGTGTTCTGATTGTTGCTGTTGTGGAGGTTTCTTTGCCAGGAATACTTTGTTCATAACGCTGATATAAAAAGTTACAAGCCAATAAAAATGGGAGTCCTGTATCTTTTGATACTATTAGGGGGAAATGAAATGCTTCATCAATACCACGTTGATGATAATCTGAGATAAAGCGAAAATGAGTAGATGTATTTGAAAAGGCGGTGGGAATCTTTATTTTTTTTATATTTGCAATATCTGAAACCGAAAAGTAAGAATTGCGAGGGTCTTGGTTATCTTGATCATAAACACCGATACTAGCAAAAAATAGTTCAGGTACGACTTCTACTGAGACTTCACTAGGCAGAGTAATAAAGTCGTCATTATTTATATATGATGCTGGATCGGAATTTAAAAACATAAGTAATATTGAATGTAGAGATAGTAATGTTGTTTTGTTTTAATCTATAGAATTGTATTTTATTTGTTGTATAGCATTTTTATATAGAGTGTTTTAGTTTTTGTATTGCTATAAGTTATATTGTTTTCTAGTTGATGTAAACTATATTTAATGTGTATTAAGGTATTGTTTTGTAATGTTTTTTTGTTTATATATATTACAATATTTTTTATAAAATATAATGTTAGCAATATTTATTGCAGGTATGACGTGGCTGAATTAAATAGGGTAGGCGGGATCAAAGAAAATAAACAAAGCACAAAAAGGGTAAACAAGGTGACCATTCAAGCTAGATAGGTTTGAAAATATGAAAGGGTGTTAACCGGTTCTTAATAGGATGAAATGTGTAGAAATTTATTTATCATTGGATCAGAGGGGTAAAAAGAGGTTACCGTAGAGTTAAAGATAAGAGATCTGGTTTTCAAACAAATCAATAGTGTGTTGGATAAATAAGTGTAGATAGTTGAGAAAAAAAGAAATTCTCAAACTCAAAAAAGAGGGCAATCTTCTTGCGGTATAGAGAAGCCCATCAATTGGGTGACAATTGATGGGGGGAAATTATTTCGTAGAATTACAAAAAATTGATTATAAAAATGTTACTGAAATATTTTAATCATTATTACGGTGTCAACATCTTAATAAGTAACCTTGGCTGTCAACATTAGTTTTAGCCTACAGCCGCACCTAGTTTAAAGATAGGAAGATACATGGCAACAATTAAGCCGCCAACTAAGGTACCTAAGATAACCATAATAAAAGGTTCCATTAAGCTACTTAAGTTATCAACCAGATTGTCAACTT
>WTAG01000020.1 GCA_013139755.1 Methylomarinum sp.
CTAATTCTGTTTTATTTTCGGCATCCATTGTCACCTCTGAACTTTCTGGTTCAAAACCTGCTGCAACCATCACTGTTTTTACAGCCAGATACTCTTCAGGTGATGTCTTTACATCAATTGAACCATCATCATGCGTGACAATATCATCTGCACCGGCTTCCATCGCCGCTTCCATTACCGCATCCTCATCAACTGTATTGGAATAACTAATAATGCCCACTTTATTAAACATATAAGACACTGAGCCATCCGTGCCTAAGTTACCACCCGCTTTAGTTAATGCGTGTCTTACCTCACCCACCGTACGGTTACGGTTATCGGTTAAACATTCAACCATAATTGCAGTACCGCCTGGGCCATAACCTTCATAACGGACTTCTTCATAGTTAACACCATCCATATCACCAGTGGCTTTTTTAATGGTATTTTCTATGGTGTCCCTTTTCATGTTCGCGCCTAAGGCTTTATCAATAACGGAACGTAAACCGGGATTATTGGCAGGATCACCACCTCCTGTTTTTGCAGCAACCGAAATTTCACGAATAATCTTAGTAAAAATCTTGCCACGCTTAGCATCCTGAGCACCTTTACGATGTCTAATATTTGCCCACTTACTATGTCCTGCCATCTCAAATCTCTCTAAACTGTGTTAACAAATCCTGTACGAAATATCTTTAACTGTAAGCGGATTTCAGTCCGCTTTTCTCCGTACAATTCACTCATAGCGGACTAAAGCCCACTCTACAATTAGCTAAACCAAATGTGGTAATACTGCCATCAACGAACTGTCTTTAACAAAAACATCCGCCTGCTCCACAACAATAGTTCTTTCAGCAACACCACCAAAACCAATCACCTTTGCTCCAGCATGTTTTGCTTCCAGGTCTGTTTTACCATCACCAACCATTGCCATAGACAAGGCATCCGTTTTTATTTGCTGACAAACAACGGCTTTTCCACCATTTTTGGCTAGTGGTGATTGCTGATCAAAATCCTGGTAAGAACCATCATCATTAAACAGTACATTTACTGCATGCACATGATTAGCCGGTATACCCAGTTTTTCAGCCAAGGGTAAAATTGCCTGACGAATACCACCACTAATAATATGAACTTGCTTGCCCTGTGCTAACAAGGTGCTAAAAACATCTTCAACACCTGCCACCATTTCAGAAATATACAGCTGAGCCAAACCATCCATATCCGCCTGGTCTGGCTTAATTAAATCCAGCCGTTTTCCGTAAACCTCTTCCAAAGCAAGCTCACCATTCATCGCCGCATTAGTTAATGCCACCAACTCATCAAACAAACCTGCACGTCTGCCTAACTCATCAATACCCTCAATTTTGCTTAAGGTGCTGTCACAATCAAAACAGACGATGTCAAAACTCATAAATTAATTTGAATGGCACAATTAACAAAAGACAGATCTCTTACTTTTTCAAGTATATTAGCTGGCAAAGGACTAGAAACACTAATCACCGCCATCGCTTTATCATTGCTATCTGGCACACCCACCTGCATTCTTGAGATATTGATAAGTGATTCACCCAAAATAGAACTAATTGCCGAAATAACACCCGGCTTATCATTATGCTCAGTCACTAATAAAGTACCTTCTGGCACCACTTCAATTTCAAACTGATTAACATTAACAATACGAGGGTGATGGTCGCCTAGCAAAGTACCTACAACTGAAACTGTTTTATTAGCACAAATACCTGACAATTTAACCAACGACAAATAACCTTCCGTTTCTTCTGTTTTAGACTCAACTAAAGCAATGCCTTGTTTCTTTGCAATATTCTCAGCATTCACGCTATTAACAGGTGTCGACATCTGCCCAGCTAAAATACCCACCAATGCCTCAACAGAAACAGGTCTTACCTCTGCATCCGCAGCTTTACCAAACAAAGACACTTCTAATGTTTCAATTGGCTCACCCGCCAAATCAACCAGCATTTTGCCCATCACATTAGCCAGCATCATAAAAGGACGTGATTTTTTCAAGGCTTCTGCTGAAATTTTAGTCGACAAGTTCAAGGCATTAATTGCCTCACCTGTTTTAAGATAAGTTACCGCTTGAATTGCAATCTCTACACTCACAGCCACTTGCGCTTCACGGGTTGAGGCACCTAAATGTGGTGTAAAAGTAATATTATCCAATTCAAACAAAGGCGAATCTTTAGGTGGCTCTTGCTCATAAACATCTAATGCCGCTTTAGCAATCTCACCATTTTTAAGTGCATCATACAAAGCCGCTTCATCAATCAAACCACCACGAGCACAGTTAATGATCATCGCCGTCTTCTTCATCATCTTCAACTGCTCAGCACCGATAATGCCGCGTGTTTTCTCGATCATAGGACAATGTAATGATAGATAATCAGCTTCTTTAACCAAGGTATCTAAATCAACTGATTGCGCGCCACACTCTTCAAAAATTTCTGGTGTCACAAATGGGTCATAAGCAATCACTCGCATGCCCAAACCACACGCACGTTTTGCAGCTAAACGACCAATCGTACCAAAGCCTAAAATAGCAAAGGTTTTACGGTTAATTTCTGCGCCCACTAACTGAGAACGCTCCCACTTACCCGCACGAACCGAAGCACTCGCCTCTGGCAAATTACGGCTTAAAGAAAACATGTGAGCAATAGCCAGTTCAGCTGTTGTAGTTGCATTCGCATCCGGCGTATTCATCACAATCACGCCCTGCTCAGTTGCCGCTGGAATATCAACATTATCCACACCGATACCCGCACGCCCCACAACTTTTAAGTTAGTTGCTGCTTGCAAAACTCTTTTAGTCACTTTAGTATCACTACGGATTAACAAGGCATCATAATCACCAATAATCTCGCACAGCTCATCTTCATTCATACCGACTTGAATATGAACCTGAATATCAGATTGCTCATTTAAATAGTTAATACCATCGTCGGCTAATTTGTCGGAAACAAGAATCTTTTTCATGCTTTTTAGAATAGTTAAAGGTTTGTAAGATAAACCGTATAGTTTATCAGCTTTGACATGATTCTAATAATCTGTAAAGCAAAGAATCATCAAGAATGAAACGCTAACATTGAACGCAAGGCTTTAGTCCCCAATAGTTAAAGCAAGCTTATAGCCTATAACTCCAGGCATAAAAAGTTATTTCCTGCCTGTCCCCACCCTAAAAATAAAACCACCAACTAACAATCACATTGTGAGTATCAGGTGATATTTTTAACATCACCATTATTTAAATCATCCTTTTTCATCTAAACAACAGCTTTAGCCACCTAATTAAAAAGGTTATGTCACCGTTAAATGTTGAAAAATAGATTCAGTAAGCTAAAAAGGATTGATATAAGCTATTAATT
>WTAG01000215.1 GCA_013139755.1 Methylomarinum sp.
TGTGTTTAATAATAGCATAAATGTTGGAATGTTAGAACTGACCCTATTTCCTCGCGGCGGGCCCCTCCTGTGGATGGCTGACATTATTTATGCTTTATAAGGTTTGTAGTATCCAGTAGAGATATAGTGATAAAACTAAGTTTTTCCAAATTTCCAATATTATTCTAGAATTGAATTCCCCCACCCCTCTCCTTGGTCTGGCAGCCTAAAGGCAACCAGCCAGACCAAGGAGAGGGGCAGAGGCAAAATAAATTTTGTAAAATATAGATAATGCTAGCGTTCAAACGGGTTTAAGCATTATCCCTTGACACTCAACTAACACTAGAGTGTAAGATGTGCGTTTTGAAAAAATAAATGGCTATAAATCTATGATAAGCCTGATAGGAAATTTATGATTACAAAAATAAATGTTGATGGATTCAAATCTTTAAGCGATTTTAATTTGAAATTTAATCGAGGTTTAAATGTGCTCATTGGCCCTAATGGCGTAGGAAAATCAAATATTTGTCAATCCTTAGCATTAATAGGTGCTGCCGCAAATAACGAACTGACTGAATATATACTATCTCTTGGGGGCGTAAAAAATATCTTCAAAATTCAAAAAAATGGATCTAATGAGCTTTCACGCTCATTCAGTATTAACTGTAACGGATTACTAGTCGACACACTGAAAAAAGAAAATGATATTAATTTAGTATATGAGTATGGGTTAACTGTTAGTGTAGGAGAAAAACTATGCATAACTAAAGAACATCTAAAAATCACTAGGCTTCTTGAAAAAAGAAAGCGAAAAGTAATTATAAATATAAAAAGAAATCTAGAAGGAATAGCCACTGCAAACATACTCAACGATGAGTTTGCAGGCCCCATCAATTCTTTTTATGAAGATGATAAAGAGGGCAAGAAAAAACCATTTAAGTTAGATATGAAACAAAACCCTGCTGATAGTTTTTTAGAAATATTTAACTCTTTTTACTTTTTTGTTCATATAGTAGCAGAAGATTTAAAGAAGCTTAAGGTGCTTAATATAGAACCTCATATTGCAAAAAAACCTTCTGATATTCTCGAACCTTTAAAAATGTTAAGTGATGGAAAGAGATTATCGAATGCAATATACAACTTATGCAAAAGAAACGACCCTAGTTTGAAGGAGTTAAACACTTTTATGGAAAATATTATGCCTCGATATAAGGAGATTCATTCAGATATATCTAGTGACGGTCTTACACGGTCTTTTTCTATTTCTGATATTGATGGCAATCAATTTCCAGCTCAAAGCCTATCGGATGGAACAGTAAAAACTATAGCTTTTATGGTTGGTATGCTTGAATGTAACATTGGTTCTGTTGTCATCGAAGAACCGGAAAACTATCTACACCCATGGGCATGCCATTCTTTGGTGCAATATATTCGCGATTCTTTTACCGAAAGAAGTTGCATTCTAACAACGCATTCTGAAACGATGTTAAATTCTATTAATCCATCAGAAATAATTGTATGCACTAATGCTGATGGCACTACAAAAGCAGAACGCCTATCAAATGTAAAAGAGCTAGAGAAAGCTATCGAACAATCTGGATTTGGCAGTGGTTATCACTACATAAGCGGTTCATTAGGAGGTGTCCCTTTGTGATAAATCTAAATCAAACAGTTTTTATAATGGATGGCCCTAGTGATATAAGAGCGTTCACAGGAAAACTCCAAAAAGAATTTGGATCCACACCTGATTTTCGAAAAGCACCATGTAACGGTCATACAGTAAGCCCAGAAGGCTATGTAAATGGAGTACAAGGAATAATTAATTTTGCACTTAACAGTAACTACTTACATATATTTTGCGTATTAGATAGAGAAAAACGACGAACATCCGCTGTAAATTTAGCAATACAAATCAAAACTGAATTAATTTCAATTCTCGAAAAAAATAGCAAAATTTCAAATTCTGAGCTGAATAAAAAAATTAAAATTGTTGTTGCAGACCGAATGATGGAAAATTGGATAATTGCAGATATCGAAGGAATTAAGGAGGCATCTAATCTTATAAAAGGTGATGCCGCACAGAAAGGCTATGATGGAGCTCATGGTGTCAAAGTACTCAAGGAAATTATGTATACAAAGTATGACAAGGTACAACACGCTCCAATTTTGTTAAAAAAGATATCTATTGAGCGTGCGAAACAAAATTCTCCAAGTTTCAGTAACTTTATTACGGCTTTAGAAATATAAGAGAGTTCTATAACCATTTACCCAAGCAAGCACTAAAAACAATGTGTCATTTATTATTGTGTATCAGTGAAAATAATATATTTATTAGGCAAGTTGAGGGGTTACGAGACCGTAGCTAAATCGTAGCTACGCTATGCAATAACTGGTGGTTATGTGACTTATTGGGACTGTTTTTCGTGTTGACGGATATTGCAAGGTATTGATTTAATTACATTCACATTGAATGGATAATATTTGTAATCAACCGGTCGCGGGTTCGAGTCCCATCACCAGCTCCATATTCTAAAGGCCTGTAGCGTTTTCGTTACGGGCCTTTTTTATGCCTGCAATTCATAAAAGCCTTCATTCCACACGACGTT
>WTAG01000450.1 GCA_013139755.1 Methylomarinum sp.
TGGTTGCTCATCAACATAAATGTCGGTTTGTATCTTATTGTTATAAAAATGAGTAACAGAAAATGTGAAATCAGAAGGTAATTTTGTGTGAAGTTCAGCGTTTAAATCATTGACCTCA
This sequence comes from Methylomarinum sp., assembly GCA_013139755.1. Next base: position 119 of record WTAG01000450.1, read on the forward strand.
TCAGCAGTGAGTCCGTAAGTGAGTACCGTAACTATGGCAGGATTTTTGTCGTGTTGTCTTTTATATTTAATTAAGTCTTTCCGTGGATAATCACTCATTAAATCAAAATTAGCCATTTTTTTTGCATCATTTGATTTTTCTAATGCTTTTAAAAAAACGGTTTTTCCTGATTCATTCATTCCAACTAATACGGTTACGTCATCATCAATTAATACAGTTTGTGAAGTGTTAATTGATCTAAACGAATTAACTTTTGCTGATATAAGAAACATTTTTTCTCCGTTTTGATTTGGAAAGGAATAGTTTTATTAAACTATAATTCTAATACATTTTTTGCATCACCGGACTTAACCAGATCATAAATAATTTCAACAAAATCCCCCATCACTTGCTTATCTTTTAATAAAACATTTGCAATGTCTTTATGTGATGTCATCGCTTGAATAACCGATTGTGTAACTGCTTTAGGTAAGTCACCATTTTTTGATTGTTCTTTGGTGTTTTTATTAATTTGTTCTGAAACCAGTTCATTATTGGTAACATCATTAGCAATTTGTACTGCAAAATGCTTCTGTCCTGACTCAGTGCCTGTATCACCTAAAAGTTCATTTAATTTTGCAATAATCTCAGATAAGAACTGTTTTTCTCTATCGTTAGCAGGAGAATCGTTGGGCACTAGAGGTTTTAATTTTTCTGCTGCCTGTTCTTCTGTCTCATCTTGTTTTAAGGCTTGTATGCTATATCCTGAGATCATTAAGCCGGTTAAATCGACGTCTTCAGGAGACACACCTTTTAATCTTTTTGCTAATAATTGAGAAAAAGCTGCAAAGTTTTCTAGATCTGGATCATCAAAGCTAATGAGTTGAGCTATATAATTGTAGGTTCTAACAAACCGGCTTAAATTTGTTTTAAAACGCATAAGTTCTTCGCGCTCTTTAGTGAATTCACTCCGTTTATGTTCTGTTTGTTTTTCTGCAACCTTATCACCTAGCGCATGTGCTTTTTCAAATGCGCTATCCCACATTTGGATACTGTCATTTAGGTTTTTTAGTTTTTTATTGAAAATATCAGTGGGTCGTTGAGTCGCAGCGTATAGCAATTTATGCATTGATGGACTGATTTCACCTTTTAATAACGATTTGTCTCTGGTTTTTTTAAAGATTTCCTGGTCTTTATCGTTATAAATATTCTGTTCATCTAAAATATCTTTCATATCATAAACGACATTTAGATCTTGAACTTTTTCTAGTTCAGCACCGTTATCATACTGCTTGAATGCTTCTAAAATACTGTCAGGCTCATTAACAAAATCAATAATAAATGTTTTATCCTTTCCAGGATAAATTCTGTTTAACCTTGAAAAGGTCTGTACAGCTTCAATGCCACTTACTTTTTTATCAACGTACATGGCAACCAATTTTGGTTGGTTAAATCCTGTTTGAAATTTATTAGCCACCAGCATAATACGATATTCACGTTGTTCAAAGGCATGGCGTAAATCTTGGGAGCCGACAGAGTTCATATTAACTTCTGAAAACTCATCATCTTCACTCACTGAAAAATCTGTTAAATCACCAAGCTCTGAACCGCTAATCTTTCCCGAAAAAGCGACTAGAGCTTGTATGCCTTCAATAGAGTTTTTCTTAATGTATTTATCTAAAGCGAGTTTATATTTAACCGCTGAAGCTCTGGAGCTGGTAACAATCATTGCTTCTGCTTCACCATTTAATAAATGTGAAACATTATCTTTAAAATGATTAACAATAAAATCAACTTTTTGACTAACATTCGTAGGATGTAGGGAAATCCATTTGGCTAATGATCTTCGAGCTGCTTTTTTATCAACTCGTTTATCTTCTTTGATGGATTCATTTAAAGTATAGGCGGCTGAATAAGGCATATAGTTTTCTAATACATCCAGGATAAAGCCTTCTTCTATTGCTTGGCGCATCGTATAGCGATGGAATGACTCTGGCTTATTTGTATCAGAAGCGGCTTGTGTTGGGTCAGCTGGACGACCAAAAAGGGTCATGGTGCTATGCTTTGGTGTTGCGGTAAAAGCAAAGTGACTGACGTTGGCTGGTCTTACTCTTGAGTTTTGAACTTCAAGTAGTAAATCATCAACGGACATATCTTCCATTTTCTTTTTTGAGTCCATCGATAAAGCGGCTCTTAATCCTTGCGCATTACTTCCTGTTTGAGAGGCATGAGCTTCATCAATAATCACGGCAAAACTACGATCTGACAGTGATTTTTCAGTCAGTATAGCTTCGATAGCATAAGGAAAAGTTTGGATCGTCACGACAATAATAGGCGTTCCTGAAGTTAATGCTTTTGCTAATTGTTTACTTTTTGATAGGCTGGTTTTTTCTCTTTCTATTGCAGAGATAACTCCGAATTGGTGGTCAATTTGTTGGACTGCATCTTGAAGCTGAGCATCTAAAACATTACGATCTGTAACAATAATCACTGAATTAAATATCGGCTTTCCTTCAGGTGATCTTAAACTAATTAAATCATGTGCTGTCCATGCAATCGTACTGGTTTTTCCTGATCCTGCACTATGTTCACAAAGGTAGTTTTGTCCTGCTCCGTTCTTTTTAGCATCATCAATCATATTATTGACGGCTTCAAGCTGGTGGAAGCGAGGAAAAATTAAGGTTTCTTTTGTATAAGGTTTGCCTTTGGCATCTACTTTATTTTTATCTGTTTCTATATAAATAAAGCTATGGAAAATCCTTAACCATGCATCCGTTGTTAAAATATCTTCCCAGAAATATGCGGTCGGATATTCGCCGTCTTCTCTTGCTGGGTTTCCTGCATGACCATTATTTCCTTTATTAAAGGGTAAAAAATAAGTATTTTTACC
>WTAG01000482.1 GCA_013139755.1 Methylomarinum sp.
CAATAACCTCGAAAATACTCAACCAAGATCCAAACAAAAGGAAAAACCCAGACCAGCCTTGCCTTGTGTTTTTTTCTAACAATCTTAACTGAAATATAGCCTGTTAATGCAGGGAAAATCGACCAAAAACACACCACTAATAGTGTTAATAAAACAGCACCCAATACGGGTGCGCCACCATAGTCATGAATACTGATATAAACCCAGGATATACCACTACCAAACAAGCCTAGACCAAAAAGATAGCCTCTAAGTGCAACACGTGCTGGAGAACTCTCTAACCAAGATAAAAAAACAAAACCTAATGAAATAAAAGCTAAAAAAGAATAACCGAAGGGAGCGAATGCTAAAGTAAGTAATACTCCAGCTAAAGGTGAGCATAATTCCCAACGCCATTTTGATAAAAAAGTCATATTGCCTGTAACTAAAAACTACTTTGAAGAATCTATAGGTGTAAACTGAGGAATACCTTTAATATTCTCCTTTTCCATATGTAAATACTGAAGCCCCATTAAAGTAGAACCATCTTCACGATGATCTACCCAAACAACTTTAATTTCCCCCCTTAATTGCAGTCGCTTAAAGTCAAATATTGATACCGTTCCTACATCAACAGCAATATTTTCCTGCAGATGAATCATTAAACCATCCACAGAAACATTTTCAGTATTAAATTGATACTTATTGCCATTTAAAACAATTTGACCTGGAGCAGCCAAATTTTTCCTATATGCATGTCTTTTATATAAAGAATTATCTACATCATAAGTAATATTACTAAATTCAAGCCCCATATAGATATGACCTTTAACTATATCAGCTCGAACCACCTCAGCCTCGCCAGCCAATCGCATCTCAGGTAAATATAAATCAATAATCGGTGAAATTTTAAGCGACTTGAAAATATCTTCAATATCGCTCACGACAGCATTACTATCTAACTCAGCCAATAAGCCTGAAATTGATAAATTTCTTACTGTAATTTCTAATTCTTCACCACCTAAATAAATAAGTCCCTGAGAAGATAGATTTTTCCGATACAATCTGTTTGTTTCTGACATCATAAACACTCACCAAAAATCTTGTCATTTTTTACACTGTCGAAGTATAGTGCTTAATTTTAGATATACAAATCCTAATAAATAATCCCTGTAAAAGTCATCATTCCCGAAATATTTAATCGGAAGTCCAGGAGTACACTATAGAGTCCTGCTAAGAGCATGCAGGAATGGCAGTTTCTCTTAGGCATATGGGTTTATACTTCTTTAAAAAATGCCACGCCACTTTCAGAAAGTTATGTTAAAAAATACGCTCAACCTTTGTATTTATCTTTTTTTAACTGCATGTACGGCAACTACTCCAAAAAACACTCACAATATTTGTGATATTTTCAGAGAAAAAAATAATTGGTATGCTGAAGCTAAAGATGCCAGTGAAAAATGGGGGGTTCCTATCCATGTCAGCATGGCAATTATGCATCAAGAATCTCACTTTGTCGCGGATGCTAAACCACCTAGGCCGTGGTTATTAGGTATTATCCCCTGGTTTCGCAACAGTAGTGCTTATGGCTATGCACAAGCACAAGATGGCACCTGGCAAGAATATTTAGCTCATAAAGATAGTCACTGGAGTGGAGATAGAGATGACTTTGCAGATGCCGGTGATTTTATTGGCTGGTATTGCTCAATCAGTCACAATAAATTAGGTATTTCAAAATGGGATACCCAAAAGCTTTATTTGGCTTACCATGAAGGACACGGTGGCTATCATCGTAAAACCTATCTAAAAAAACCATGGTTAATCAGCACAGCAAAAAAAGTAAGCCGAAAATCTCAACAATTTAACACTCAATTATCTGGCTGTAAGGACGAATTAGAAAGCACAAGCTGGTTTTTTTGGTAAACTATGTAATTCAAAACTATAACAGCGGAAAAGTAATGAAAAACATTAAATACCGAGTTATTACACTTTTAACCGGACTACTGATAGGGTTTACTATGTTCTCAATGGCAAATGCCACTTCACCAGAAGAAAATCAAGCGGCAGGTATCGCATTTCTTGCCGAAAATACAACAAAAGAAAATATTGTTACCACAGCAAGTGGTCTACAGTATGAAGTACTAGCAAAAGGTGAAGGCCCTTCCCCGACAGCAACAACCAGTGTAACAGTACACTACAAAGGGACCACACTTGATGGTAAAGAGTTTGATAGTTCATACAGCCGCAACGCGCCTGCAACATTCCCATTAAACCGCGTTATTGCTGGTTGGACAGAAGGTCTACAATTAATGAATGCCGGTGCTAAATATCGTTTCTTTATCCCTGCTGAACTTGCTTACGGTACTCGTGGGGCTGGTGCAGATATTGGTCCAAATTCTACATTAATTTTTGAAGTTGAATTACTAAGCTTCTAAAACGCTCTTTGATGTGATATAAGAACATATCACTCACACAGAGCCACTAATGCTTAAAGCACACTCTCATTTTGGTATCTTTAAGCTTTAGTGTAAAAAATCACATTAATATCACCCATTTTTTAAAAGCCTTGCTCTAGCAATGCTTTTTTAGTTAAAGCCTATGAAAAAATACCAACTCTTTGCCACCACCCCTAAAGCCATGGAAGATATTTTGGCAGAGGAACTAAAACAACTTGGTGCAGAAAATGTACAAGCAAAAATGGCAGGAGCAAGTTTTGAAGGCGATATAGAAATGGCCTATCGAGCCTGTCTTTGGTCTCGAACTGCTAACCGTATATTACTGCCATTAAGTTCATTTGAAGTTAATTCAAAAGAAGATCTTTATGAAGGCATAAAAAAGATTAATTGGTTTGAACATTTTAAACCTGATGACACTTTTGCGGTTTCTTTTAGCGCTAAAAATACAGAAGTTATTAATAACACCCATTTTGGCTCTTTGGTAGTAAAAGATGCCATCGTTGATCAAATGCGGACTAAATTCCATAAACGCCCCAATATTGAACTCAACAAACCCACCATTAAAATCAATGTTTACTTAAACAGTACCGAAGCACAATTGAGTTTAGACCTTTCAGGTGAAAGCTTACACCGAAGAGGTTACAGAGAGGAAAATGTTGCCGCTCCAATCAAAGAAAACCTTGCTGCCGCTATGTTGTTGCGTAATAACTGGGCTGAATTAGCCAAAAATGGCGAAACACTTATCGATCCCATGTGTGGATCTGGCACTATTTTATTAGAAGCAGCAATGATTGCTGCCGACTACGCCCCTGGATTGTTGCGCGATTATTATGGCTTTCTCGGCTGGAAACAACATGATAACGAGTGCTGGCAAAAACTACTAGCAGAAGCCGAGCAACGTAAAACCATAGGCATAGAAAACATGCCTGTGATTGCAGGTTTTGATCAAAGCCGTCGTACCGTGGCTACTGCAATCACTCATGTAGAAAACGCCGGATTACAAAATAAAATCCATGTTGAAAAAAGAGACATTACCGATGCACAAGCAGCAAGTAACTGGAAACCTGGGTTAATTATTTGTAACCCTCCCTACGGTGAACGCTTGGGTGATGAAGATCTTATATCTCAACTATATTTTCAATTTGGTGAAGTGTTAAAGACACGCTTCCTAGGCTGGAAAGCGTCGCTCATTATCAGTAACCCGGAAATGGGCTTCCGTTTAGGTATTCGTTCACAAAAGCCGATTACCTTATATAACGGTGCATTAGAATGTCGATTACTGCGCTTAACGATTGAAGAAAAGTCATTCTTTGTCCCCAAAGCAAAATCGCAACAAGAACGTATTGAACAAGTCACACAGAGCAACAACTCAATCATTGATGAAAGTCATAGTGCCGAGATGTTTGCGAATCGCCTGAAGAAAAACCTTAAGAAAATGAAACGCTGGGCAAAACAACAAAACATTAGTTGTTATCGCTTATACGATGCCGACTTACCTGAATATGCAGTAGCAGTTGATATCTATCAGGGCGAAAAACTATGGGTCAATGTACAAGAATATGAAGCCCCCAAAACAATAGATACTCATAAAGCCAATCAACGTCTTGCAGGTGTACTAGCAGAAATACCTGGTGTTTTAAAAGTCGACAAATCACAAGTATTTTTAAAAATTCGTCGCAAACAAAAAAGCACCGATCAATACGAAAAACAGAACAACACCTCAAATTTTCATATTGTTGAAGAAGGTCATTGTAAATTTCTAGTGAATTTTGAAGACTATCTGGATACAGGACTTTTTCTTGATCATCGAACTATTCGACAAACAATTCAACAACAAGCAAAAGGCAAAAGCTTTTTAAATTTATTTGCTTATACAGGAACAGCAACTGTAAGTGCTGCATTAGGCGGTGCAACTTCAACCACGACTATTGCTATGTCTAATACTTATTTAGAATGGGCAAAAAATAATTTCGATTTAAATCAAATAACCGGTGAGCATAAAATAATCCGTGCAGATTGTTCAGTCTGGCTTGAAGAAGAAGCTAAAAAAACACCTAAGAATCAATATGATTTAATTGCTCTAGATCCACCCACTTTTTCAAACTCCAAGCGTATGGAAGAAGCCTTTGATATTCAAAATGATCATGTAGGTTTAATTAATAACGCGTTGGAACTATTAACTGATGAAGGCACACTGTATTTTTCCACTAACTTTAGACGCTTTAAACTTGATGAACCTGCACTCTCAGGCGCAGTCATAGAAAATATTAGTGCATCGACTATTCCTGAAGATTTCTCAAGAAACCCCAGAATCCATTATTGCTGGAAAATAACAAAAAAATGAACACCATCCATATCATTGTCAGTGGACGCGTGCAAGGCGTTTACTTTCGTGCCCACACTAAAAAACAGGCTATAAAACAGGGTATTACAGGTTTTGTTAGCAACAAGAAAGATGGCTCAGTAGAAATAGTTGCATGTGCTAACCAGCAATCACTGGATAGTTTTGTTAGCTGGTGTAACAAAGGCCCACTGTTGGCAAAAGTAAGCAATGTGCTTGTTAACGATCATTCGATAACAGAATCATTTACTCAGTTTGAGATTAGATAAACTATGGGGACATTCGCTGCTTTAGGAATGCTGAAAACACTCGAAAACCTAATAAAAAGAATATTATTCCAGCATATAAAAGCGCTTCATTAAAATCTGATTTCACTAACCATAAATAATGTACAACAGCACTAATAGCTGCCAAGTAAACTAGTTTATGTAATTGTATCCAATGCTTGCCTAAACGTTTTTGCATTGCTTTGCTTGAGGTTAGTGCTAAAGGTATCAACAACACAAATGTAAAAAGACCAACAAGAATATAGGGACTTTTGGGTACTTCATCAATAAAAACATCCCAGGATAGTGATAAATCAAGAACGATATAAACCAAAAAATGCATGCTGGCATAAAAAAAAGCAAACAAGCCTATCATCCGTCGAAAACGAATAGGCCAGCTTTGACGTAATAGCTTTTTTAAAGGTGTTAAAGCAAGTCCTATACACAAAAACCGCAATGCCCAGTCACCTAAGGTGAAATGTAATGTTTCAATCGGGTTGGCGCCTAATTGATCATGAATGGTATCGTTAACTAATAATGTAAAAGGCAAAGAACTTAGTAAAAAGACCACGCTTTTAATAACAAACCAGTTCTTTTTTTCTATACGCATTAGAAATTTGTTTTAAGATCCATCCCAGAATAAAGTGATGCAACTTGCTCTCCATAGCCATTAAATTTTTCTGTGTTACGTTTGGGGGTAAAAATACTCGCGCCTAGAACACGCTCTCTACTTTGGCTCCATCGAGGATGAGGTACTTCAGGATTTACATTGGCATAAAAACCGTATTCTCCAGCAGCCCGCTTGTTCCATGCAGTCGCGGGCATAGTCTCAGAAAATCGTATTTTCACAATAGCTTTAATACTTTTAAAACCGTATTTCCAGGGCACGACTAAACGTAATGGCGCCCCATTCTGATTAGGCAATTCATCGTCATACATTCCAGTTGCCATAAGAGTTAATGGATGCATAGCCTCATCCATTCTTAAGCCTTCAACATAAGGCCATTGCAATGACTTGGTTCGTTGTCCCGGCATAATGTCAGGATTATAAAGCGTAGTGAACTCAACAAACCTAGCTTTCGAAGTCGGCTTAAAGCGTTTCAACATTGTCCCCAATGGAAACCCTATCCAGGGAACAACCATAGACCAGGCTTCTACACAGCGAAATCTATAGATACGCTCTTCAACAGGATTATCTTTCAGAATATCTTCTAAATTAAAAACACCGGTATTTTCTGCCTCGCCTTCAATCGTCACACTCCAGGGACTAGTTTTGAGCGCATTGGCCAAAACACTTGCATCTGACTTGTTTGAAGTAAATTCATAATAATTGGTATAACTGGCAACATCTTCAAAATCAGTCACTTGAAGAGGTAATGAATAAGGCCCGACAGGCGCTTTTTCATATTTCTTGACTTGAGCATCTGCCGAAACAGGCATCATTGATGCGATAGCCGTTGTTGCAGCCGCCTTTATAATCAAGCGTCGATTATCAAAAACGCTCCGGTCGGTTATTTCACTGCTTAAAATATCTGTTTTGCCTTTAATGATCATGACAGTTAATCCATAAATTTTCGTTTCAGCCAATAGTCGACACTGACATAGTTTCCAGAGCCTATAAAAAACAAAACTAACAACATAATAAAATACGTGGCTGCAAACTCAACACCATTATTAAGAATAACCACACTGCCATTTTCGGTTAACCACTCATAGTTACCATTATCCTTTAATAAGGATTTAACCTTATCCAGTCTTTCAATTGCACCAACCGTTCTTTCAGTAGCAAAAATACCACTACCTTCTGCAATTGCTAGCCAGCCGTTTTTTAGATGGACGGTAATACCCGCAATCAACATGGTTATCATCAAAGGAATTGAAATTAAACGTACGCCAAAACCCAGCAGTAAAAACAAGGCACCTAAGACTTCAACCAAGGCAACCAGAAAGACCAATAAATAAGGTAAAGGCAGACCTAAGCCCCATTCTTCATTACCAAACCAATCGGCTGTACTGGTAAAATTAATAAACTTCTTGCTTCCAGCCATCCAGAATATGGGCACCAAATATAATCGCAAAAGAAGTGGTGCTATAAAATCCAGTATTTTTGCTTTATCACACCAAGTCATCAATAAATTAGTCATCCCAGGTGTTTTTTCAATAATTACCGATATATATTTATTATCCATTGTAAAAACCTACTTTTTTATTATGATTAAAGACAATTCAAACTTTTAATACCTTAAAACTACGAACATGATCCCAGTTGTTGATAATATATTCACAGACATTCCTAAACAAATGCCTGAAGAACTGTTTCAGACCTTACTGTCTAAAGGACAAGTCAAAGTTGAAAGAATTATCTCCAAGGGTCAATCGTCCCCAACAAACCAATGGTATGACCAAATTCAAGATGAATGGATCATATTACTAAAGGGGCAGGCAAAATTACAGTTTGAAAATGACTTATCCATTATTTTTTTAAAACCAGGGGACTATCTGCTAATCCCCGCACATACAAAACATCGCGTACACTGGACTGACCCCAATATAGAAAGTATATGGTTAACCATACATATTTATCCCGCCGAGAGTTCCCATGAATAAATTCACTACACTCCTGTTACTCATCTTTGCCCTTTTAATTATTAGTGGCTGTAGCGATAAACAAGCGAATAAAGAAACACTTGATAAAAAGAGTTTTGATTTAGTGAATGTAAAACAGCAATATGCCGGTATTGAACTTGAAGTTGCTGATATTAGTGAACAAAGCTATCAAAATGGGGCTGCACTTGCCGTTACTTTATCAACGCCCCTTAATCCTAAGAAGGATTTTCAGAGCTTCTTTAAAGTGAGTGACAAAAATGGACAGACCATAAATGGCAACTGGATTGTTTCAGCTAATGGCATGGTTGTTTACTTTCCTGAAATAGAACCCTCAAGCAGTTATATTATTGATGTTTATCAGGATTTAACAGCGGCCACAGGGAAACAACTTAAAACCAGTGTTAGCAAAAAAGTGGAGACCAGAAAAATGCCTGCGCAAGTTAGTTTTGCTAGTCATGGCTCTATACTCCCTGCAAAATTAGCCAAGGGTTTACCCGTTGTTAGCGTTAATATTAACGAAGTCGACGTGGATTTTCATCGCATAAAACCAGACAAGATGAATCACTTCATCACAGCATGGACTAACAGTTCTGGTCGTTCTAGCCAAAGCAATTATTATTTACAAGAATATGCGCCATATACCGAATTAGTGTACAGCGGCCGATTCCCCCTTAATCCTCCAAAAAACACCCGCCACACTACACATCTTGACTTAAATTCCATAGACCAAATTCAGCACCCGGGTATCTACCTGGCTGTGATGAAAGCTGCGGGGACTTATAAATATGAACAACAGGTCAGCTTTTTTACCGTTAGTGACATAGGGCTACATGCCAGGCTTTATCCTGATCAAATGACTATAAACGTTAGCTCATTGGCAACGGGTAAAGCGCTGTCAGATATATCATTAACTTTAGTCGATGAAAAGGAAAACATCCTGGATCAGGTGAAATCGGACAAACTTGGTCAGGCAAGCTTTAGTTCCCCCTCGCATAAAGCCAGATTAGTTATAGCCAAAGACAAAAATAATATCGCTCTACTCAGGTTAAATGCACCTGCTCTGGATTTATCAGAATTTGATATTGCTGGTCGCCCTTATAAAGCCATAGAAATATTCACTTATGGCCCCAGAGATTTATACCGTCCAGGAGAGAATGTTAAAATCAACGCTCTAATACGTGATGCTGATGGACAAAACATCACAGCCCCTCCATTAAATGCAGTGATTAAACGGCCTGATGGTCAAAAAATCAAATACTTCACATTGTACCCAGACAGCAATGCAGAAAAACAGGGATTTTATCAAACCGAATATGCCTTACCTCCAAATGCCCCTACCGGGAAATGGACTTTAGAATTAAAGACAACCAACAAAAATAAACATCAATACCACTTTCAAGTAGAAGCTTTTTTACCTGAGCGTATGGAGTTATTGCTAGGCGAGCAAACTGTAGAGGAAAACTGGACTAACAGCACAGATACACTCAATATCCCTGTTTCGGGACAATATCTATATGGCGCCCCGGCTGAAAAAAATAGATTAAGTACAAAGGTGCTTATCAAACCCAATAGACAGCCTATCAAATCATTAAAAGAGTATTTCTTTGGTCTGGAGGATGAGAAACTGCCTATTGAGTATTTTGAACAGGATGATATTAAGCTGGATGAACAAGGGCTTGCCACGCTTAAGATTCCTTCCCGCTGGCAACAGGTAAAAAACACGCCTCTGGCAATAAAAGTCATCGGCAGCCTGTATGAAACCGGAGGCAGACCAGTCACCCGAACGATTGATTATCATTTATGGCCTCAACAAGATCTCATTGGTATTCGTCCACAGTTAAAACTGAATGACATCCCTTCCGATACTCTGGTTAATTTTGACATTATCAAGTCTGATTCCCAAGGTGTACTTAAAGGAGAAACCGAAGTCATAGCCACTTTAGTTAAAGAAAGGCGTGATTACTATTGGGAATATTCAGCATCAGAAGGCTGGCATTATCAACATACTAAAAAGAATTTCAAAGCGTTTGAACAGCGTATCAAACTGAATAATAAACAACCATCAACACTTAGTGTCCCGGTTGACTGGGGCTCCTATTTATTACTGCTTAAAGATACAAAGACCAATCAAACATCCAGTTTACGTTTTCATGCCGGTAGTGGATGGAGGAATGACCAACAGACTTCATCAGCACGCCCGGATCGTGTGGTATTAAAACTTGATAAGACACATTACCAGGCAGGAGATACTGCTCTACTTAATATACTCCCACCTTATGCCGGCAATGCCTTTGTAATGGTTGAAAACAGCGAAAAACCACTCTGGTTTCAACGTATCAGTATTCCAGCTGAAGGAATGAACTTAAGTATCCCTATCGATAAAAACTGGAACAGGCATGACCTATATATTTCAAGCATCATTTTCCGCCCGGGAGATGCAAAAGAAAAGATCACGCCTAACCGAGCAGTTGGTCTGGTGCATTTACCTTTAAACAGAAAAGACCGACAATTACTAATCGATATAAAAACATCAGATAAAGTTATCAGACCGGAAAAAACATTAACCACTCCCATTACAATTTCTGGATTTAACCCTGAAAAAGACACTTACCTCACCTTAGCTGCCGTTGACGTTGGTGTCTTGAATATCACAGATTTTAAAACACCAGACCCTCACCAATGGTTTTTCCAAGCGCGTCGCTATGCTGTTGAACAATATGATATTTACAATAAAATCATAGAACTGACTGATGGGGGCCTTACTAAACCACGCTTTGGTGGTGATGCCGACAAACGTGCAGGTGGAGCCAGACCTGACTCATCAGTACAAATCGTCTCATTATTTAGTGATCTGGTTAAAACG
>WTAG01000462.1 GCA_013139755.1 Methylomarinum sp.
AAATCAGCAGCAAGTCGATTGGCAACAAGAATTTGTACAGCCTTTGCAAAAAGGCGTAGAAACATTCCGTACTTTTGTAACAGCATGGTATGAAGGTAGTTTGCAAGATGTGGTGTTTTATGATCAACAACAAGACAATATTAAAACCATGATTTGCTCAATTTTAGCAGGCTATGTTTGGGATGAAAAAAACCCTTATGTCAAAAACTCTAAATCGCGACTAAAAACTCTCGCTGAATTATGTCGAGAGCCATGAATATAGCTCTACAAATATGAAATATTATTTAAATGATTTAGGTATGCTTTCTGCCGTTGGGAATAATCGTGATGAAATTCTCCAGCGTCTACAAGCAGGTGACCGCTTAGGTTTAGTGTTGAGTGAGCAATATAGTAAGCAACCGATGTATGTAGGTGAGGTCAAGGCTGAGTTACCTACTATTAATAGTCAATACAGTGTTTATGACTGTAAAAATAATCAGTTACTATTGGCAGCTTTAAGCCAGATTCAAGATACAGTTGATCAGATGATCAAGCGATTTGGCGCCGATAGAGTAGGTGTGGTTATAGGTACCAGCACATCGGGGGTTCGTAGTACTGAACTGGCATTGGCTTCTGTTGCTAAACATAATGTTAAGCCTGACAAGTTTCACTATAAACAACAGCAATTAGCCGGTGGCGCTGACTTTTTAGCCCATTATTTAGGACTTAAAGGGCCTGCTTATGCTATTTCTACCGCTTGCTCATCCAGCGGCAAGGCGTTCGCCTCAGCACGTCGATTAATCTCATTAGGGCTTTGTGATGCAGTGATAGTCGGTGGCGCGGATAGTTTGTGTCAATTTACTGTACAGGGTTTTGATGCATTAGCATCGGTATCAACAGGCTTATGTAAACCGTTTGGCCGGCATAGAGATGGTATTAATTTATCAGAGGCAGCGGCATTGTTTGTCATGAGTACAGAACAAGGTCCAGTAGAATTACAAGGTATTGGTGCCAGTAGTGATGCTTATCATTTTTCTGCACCAGATCCAGAAGGTAGTGCGGTTATATCGGCTATGCAAACCGCTTTGTCAGAAGCAAACAAAACAGCTGGTGAGATTGATTATCTTAATCTACATGGTACAGCCACGCCGTTAAATGATGAGATGGAAAGTAAAGCCGTCAGTCATGTTTTTAATCAATCGGTTGCCGTCAGTTCCACTAAAGGTATGACAGGACACGCATTAGGTGCAGCGGCAGCACTTGAACTTGGAATATGCTGGATGTTACTAACTGCAAACGATGAGCAAGGTTTGTTAGTCCCCAATATTAATGATGATATTTTGGATGAAAGCTTGCCGAAATTAAATTATGTCAAGCAAGGGCAAACACTAGGGCGACAAATTAACAGCTGTCAAAGTAACTCATTTGCTTTTGGCGGTAATAACGTTTCTCTGGTGGTGGCGCGCACATGATAGATATAAACGTTGCTGATATATTGCCACATGATGGCGCCATGGTTTTATTAGATAATGTGCTGGAATATGATCAACAATCATTAGTCGCAGCTGTCACCGTGCGTAACGATGGGATGTTTGGTGATGGCAAAACAATCCCTGCTTGGATAGGTATAGAGTACATGGCCCAAACGGTAGCGGCACATGGCGGTATGATGTGTCATCTTGCTGGTAAGCCAATTAATTTAGGGTTTTTATTAGGCACACGGCGTTATACCTGTAATATCTCAGAATTTACCGTCGGCATGCATTTAACGGTAAAAGTAGAACGATTAATTGAAGACCAGGGTTTGGGTGTGTTTACATGCCAAATCTTAGGGGATGGTATAGATATATCAGCAAAACTTAACGTCTATCAACCTGACAAAGTAGAAAATAAGATAATCAAATAATTGTAGGAGCGTCCGCCGCCTTAGTAGCCGCGATATATACTCCGCGCGGTTAAGTTTTCGGCTTTTATCTTGAGTTGGTTTTTGTTGAGAGCAAGGCACTGAAATAGGCGCATAGCAAGCTACGCAACTATTTCAGCAACGCAGCTATCAGCAAAAATCAGCCAATAGAAAACCGAAAACTTGGCCGTGCGGAGTATAAGCTCCCAGTAAATATAACGACACCGTCGAACTTAATAAAATGAATAAAACAGTATTAGTAACAGGTTCTAGTCGAGGTATAGGAAAGGCAATCGCTTTATATCTGGCTAACAAAGGCTATGACTTGGTTGTACACTGTCGCAGCAAACGCGCAGCAGCCGATGAAGTTGCCGCTGAAATTACAGCAATGGGACAGTCCGCTAGAGTATTACAGTTTGATCTAAGTGATAGACAGCAATGTGCAGAACTATTGACTCAAGATGTGGAGCAACATGGGGCTTATTATGGTGTGGTTTGTAATGCGGGAATATCGGCTGATAATGCTTTCCCGGCTTTAACGGGGGATGAATGGGATTCGGTGTTACATACCAATTTAGATGGTTTTTATAATGTATTACACCCATTAATCATGCCTATGGTCAGACGACGTAAAGCAGGGCGGATTGTTACCTTATCATCTGTTTCTGGAGTGATGGGTAATCGTGGACAAGTTAACTACAGTGCAGCTAAAGCAGGCATTATCGGGGCAACCAAAGCACTGGCGCTGGAATTGGCAAAACGTAAAATCACCGTAAATTGTGTCGCTCCGGGGTTAATAGATACCGAAATGCTAGAACAACTACCACTAGATGAAATTAAAAAAATGATTCCACTCAGGCGTGTAGGTGAAGCGAAAGAAGTTGCAGCAACCGTCAGCTTTTTATTGTCTGAAGATGCCGCATATATTACCCGTCAGGTCATCTCTGTGAATGGAGGATTGTGTTAATGAAGCGGGTGGTTATAACCGGTATGGCAGGACTAACACCGATAGGGAATGATTGGGCAACCGTTGCGCAAAACCTTAAAACACAAACTACAGGCATTCAAACAATGAATGACTGGGATAAATACGAAGGCTTAAACACCCGATTAGCCGCCCCCGTTGATTTTACCAGGCCCAAACATTACACCCGTAAACAGGTCAGAGGTATGGGCAGAGTGGCCATGTTGGCAACTTATGTTTCAGAATTAGCGCTACAAGATGCCGGGCTATTAAATGATCCTATTCTACGCAGTGGCAGAATGGGGGTGGCTTACGGCAGCTCCTCAGGTAGTTTTGACGGTCTAATAGACTTTACCAAAATGCTACTGAATAATGACAAAGGTAGCTTAAATGCAACTTCTTACATTCGCATGATGGGGCATACCTGTCCCGTTAATATAGGCCTGCATTTTGGCATTAATGGACGTATTATTCCCACTTCTAGCGCCTGTACCTCTAGCAGTCAGGGCATAGGGTATGCTTATGAAACTATTAAATACGGCATACAAACGCTCATGGTCGCAGGCGGTAGTGATGAATTATCCGCCTCACAAGCGGCGGTTTTCGATACCTTATTTGCAACCAGTTTGCGTAATGATGAACCGCATAAATCCCCCAGACCATTTGACAAAGATCGCGATGGCTTGGTGATAGGCG
>WTAG01000288.1 GCA_013139755.1 Methylomarinum sp.
GTTGCTTTAATCAGAAGTGAAAAGTAAATACTTCCGATGGTGATAGCAATAATGAACTCTTTGATTGAAAATTCGTAATTCCAGTTAGGAAGGCTAAGTTCATCTGGTATCAGTAGTACCATAATGACGGCAAGAGAACCTCGCAAACTACCCCAAGAAAGTAAATGCTGCCAATTTAAAGGAATGCTTTCCTCTGATTTAATTTGATTGGCAATCCCTATTGAACAATAAATAGATACAGCTCTAGCGACTGCCACGACTAAAATCATCATCAAAATAGGCAGTATGGCCAAGTTTAAAGAGATGGAAAGACTGGTGAATAACAACCCCATTAGAATGAACACTAAAGAGTTGGCAAGAAAAGCGAAATAGCTCCAGAATTTACCCATATATTCTTCGACGCCGATAGACATTTTAAAACGCCCAAAATTACCCATGACGATAGAGGATACCAGCGTAGCGATAATTGAAGAAAAATGAATATGATGGCCATATATCACTAATTTCTCTGAAATTAACTCTGCCAACAAGAAGGTAAAATGTGCAACCAATAAAGTCAGCGTAATTTCAAGATGCTCATTACCTCTTACCCATTGTATGAGTTTTGAAAATAAAAACCCCATCAACAGGCCAAACAAGCCACCACCCAAAATCATGGTAAAAAATGAAAAGATGCCCTGCAAAATGGTGCTAGCCCCATTAAAGCCATGCAGCATAATATCTAGCAGGACCAAAAAAATAGCAAAAGCGGTACCGTCGTTAAATAGACTTTCACCTTCAAAAATCAAGGTCAAACGGTGAGGCGCACCAAATTCTTTAAACAAAGCTAACACAGCAACAGGGTCAGTTGCGGAAATGATGGCGCCAAATAACAAAGTGACTAATAAAGGAATATCAAAACCAAGTAACTGGAAAGCCCATTGACCTACAAAGCCAATAAAAAAGGTTGAAATCAATAACCCTACAATGGCCAGCATACTGATGGCGAATTTGTTTTCTTTGATATTGCGAATATTGATGTTATAAGCCGATTCAAAAATCAGTATGGGCAGAAAAATAAAAAACAATAACTCTGGCGTCAGTTGAAAACTGGTGACAAATGAAAAAACATCTATTTCAGAAAGCGGCACCAATAATGAACCGCCAATAACTAGTAGTACGGTGTAAGGTATACGTGTTTTAAGAGAAATGACATTAATTCCAAGGGAAAATAACATCAGGGTAAAAACAGATAAATAAACGTCGAGTGTCATTTCTAAACCTTTAAATAAATAGGGCCTTTATGAATGCCAAGTGAGCAATTATACTTCGCACGGCTAAAACTACTACGATGAAGGTAGTGCCTTTTGATCAACCAGTGTTGATACAAACTGACTGGCTTCATTAATGGTTACTTCCATCACTGCTATTAACTGCGATATATCGATACTTATTTCCACAAACTCATGCTGTAAAGCAGCAATTGCCTGTGCGTTCAGGTTATGCTTTAAAAACAAAACCTGATCCTTAAATGCCGATAATACGGGGTGTATCCGGCTTTCTGCTTTGCGCATGGCTTTAATCAGTCGATTATATTGTTGTTTGGATGCTTTTAATTGTTGTCGGCTTTGTGAGCGCAGAGCTCTATTACTGTATTGCCCTAGCTCATCTTCCCACTCTTTAAATAAGGAATTACTTACTTCTTCTATCGCAGTAATTCTGTGACTGACATCATCTGATTTATTTTTACAAAATTCAAACTGTCTTTGCAGTAATTTGTAACGATGCTCAAGTGAAGTTTCTTGTACATTGACGATAGCTTTAAATTGTTGCAATGCATCTTCAAATTGGTCTCTAGTCCCTTTTAAGCTATTGCAAGCATGATCAACCTGAATAACCACAAGATCACGCTTATGATGACCAAAAAGTGACTCTCGACTTTGGTAATAAAAGCCATCCATCCTTTTTTTGATAAAGGTAACCAGAAAACTAACTAGAGGTGTATTCATTAAAACTATTTTTATTAATAAGAGTGATTTTAAACGATGAATTTTGCGTATATTGATCAAATGCTGGATCAACTATGCCTTGTTGTATTTGCTGGCCACTTAACCTTAAAGGGATTTCAGCCGACTTAACCAAAATCAATTCTTTTGCCGTTAATTGTCTAGCCAGCCATGCTGCCAAACTATCTGAAGTAATATCCCAACTTGCTTGTACAGCGGAAGCATTAAGCTCGTGAATATCTGGCGACCAAATCACCACCGAATGCGTTAGCAAGGCTTGCTGTATCTCTAAAACATTGCCTGCTAAAACAAAAGAATGCTTGATGCCTTTAAAAAGCAATGCCATTTGTTGCATGGCTAAAATAGCCATTTGATGCGCAATTTCATCATCAAACTGCCATTGTTGCTGAGCAGAACGTACTTGGTCAGCAAATACACCGCCACCAGGAACAACAATAACCTTGTCCATTTGTTCTATACTATTTAAACAACCGGTTAAGGATGCCCTATCAGTCATTAAACTACCACCTAATTTAATGACCCGCATTACTTTTTAAATTGTTCCAATAAGCGAAGTAAAGCATCAGCCTTATCAAAACTTTCCTGATACT
>WTAG01000303.1 GCA_013139755.1 Methylomarinum sp.
TTTAATCTTTTTCTTTCAAAATCCTTTTCTTTTTTATTTTTCACTTAACATGACCCCTTTTATTAAGGTTCAATCAATTAATGTGTTTTGAGCCTACTTATTGAAACTTAAGTTGACCTAAATAGTGAGTTTTATATAAGAGAAACTGTAACATAATAAAAAGCCGAAATGAACTTAATCACTACGAATTTTTTATTACAAAAATACTGTAGTCAATTGTATGTATGGGGTTAATAACTCATACTAAACAGCACTAACACCAGAATACAAGATGAGGGTGCAAGCAGTTAGTCACTTACTGATTAGCTGCTTTTTTGTATCCAACGTTTTCTGTAGCTAACAATATTATTAATCTCACTATTGTTACTGTATGTTTCTACCCCTGAGTACCAACAAAGGTGAAAAGTTTGGCTAAAGAACTTTCAGGATGGAGAAAAAGAAAGGACACAACGATATACCTGATCGTGGGTTAATTTCAAAGATTATTGGGCTATTTTCAATAACTTTATAATCTATACAACATAGTCCTTCAAATTTAATTGATCTAAGAATATCGGTAAACACGTCAAGGTAAGGTGAAGATTTTATTAACTCACTATAATTAGCTTGGACCTTTCCATGAATTTGATACTGATGTTCAAAGTTATATTTTATAGTGATTGAGTAGGCAACTTTATTATCTTTGAAAAGAATATGTGTAGCATATTCTTTTTTGCCTGAAACAAGTTCCTGGCTAAAATAATCAGGATTATTGATATATTCACTGAGAGCATGTTTTTGTTCTTCATTTGAAATGATATAGCTATTTTTTCCGGCTTCATCATTCCTCTTTTTTAGTAAGTATGGATAGTTATATTTTCCTCCTGTTTGGGGTAGATATTTGCCGAAGCCATTTTTTGATAGTGTTTGAAAAAAGTTTTTTTTATCATCACATATTTCTATGCTTTCCAGACTCGGAATTGGGATCAAGTTGTGCCTAATAAGTTCGGGTGTATTATTTAAGTTCTTCAACTCTTTAATTGTAGAGGGAATAATTAAGTCATAATTAGCAATATTTTTAGCTGTTATTTCTTCAAATACAATTTGATGATGAGTAAATCTAAAACCTTTTTGTAATCTAGATTTCCAGCTAGAATTTCTGTTTGAAAATATGATTCTTAGCCTAGGCTTAAAATCCAGATATAAAACGATCAACTGAGATACGAAAAATAAGCCTTTTCTTAATTTATTGCTAAATAATTTCACATTCATGCTATAACCTATAGAACCATGTTCCTAAGAAATTTCACCATCAAATATGAAGTTCTTGAAACACAATGAATGACTATTCTACATCATGTATCCACCAGCTTTTTGAACGTCAAGTAGCTCTGTCTCCCAATCAGGTAGCTGTTATATTTGAAGGAAGCACGCTTACCTATACAGAATTGAATGATAAAGCGAATCAACTAGCACATTTTCTTCAGAATAAAGGCGTAAAACCCGAAACATTGGTTGGTATCTGTGTTAATCGTTCATTCGATATGATGATCGCTTTACTTGCGATATTAAAGGCAGGTGGAGCATACGTACCTTTTGATCGTAGCTACCCTAAAGAAAGACTTTCTTTTATTGCTGAAGATACCGGTATTGATCTGCTGTTAACACAAAGTGACTTGATTAATGAGTTACCTACATTAAACTGTGAACTTTTTGAATTAGATACTGATTGGAAAGAACTAAGTAACTATCAAAAAGCGAATGTTGTTTCAGATGTTAAAGCTGAAAATCTTGCTTATGTTATTTATACATCAGGGTCTACCGGGATTCCTAAAGGCGTCATGATGCAGCATGACAGTGTGGTCAATCAATTGGAATGGATTGTTCAGTATCTTCAACTCAATAGCCAAGATATTATTCTACAACAAACCAGTATTTCCTTTGATGTATCTGTTTTGGAGCTTTTTGAGGGGTTAATTTCTGGTGCTAAGCTAGTCATCGCTAAACCTGATGGCCACAGAGATAACTTATATATTATTGATTTGATTCGATTACAGAATGTAACAACAATGCACCTTTCCCCCTCTGTGCTCCAAATTTTGTTGGATACTTCTGGCTTTGAGCAGTGCATTAGTTTAAGACAAGTATGTAGTGCTGGAGAGGCGCTGCCAGTTTCTATTGCGAATAATTTTTCAAATAGAAATGATGCCTCATTATTCAACATGTATGGCCCTACTGAGGCTGCGGTTATCACTACAAGCTCCCCAATTAACAATAAATTAAATAGTAATAGCGTACCTATTGGGAAAGCAGTCAATAATACTAAGATTTATATTCTGGATGAAAACAATCAGCCTGTTTCTGAAGATGATATTGGGGAGCTTTATATTGGAGGGATTCAAGTTGCTCGTGGCTACCTTAATCGACCAGAATTAACTCAAGAACGTTTTATAAAAGGATTATTTAATCAAAACGAGAATTCTCACCTTTATAAAACAGGTGACTTAGCCAGATACCTTACCGATGGCAACATAGAATATCTGGGCCGAGTTGATCATCAAATACAGCTTAGAGGAAATCGTATTGAGCCTGGTGAAATTGAAGCCAGACTCACACAACATCCTGATATTAAGAATGCACTAGTTGTTTTACATGAAGGTCAATTTAATAATCAATATCTGGTTGCTTATTTAATTTCAGATACGTCTATTAATAATAGTGAAATAAGGAATTTTCTAAGACTTACTTTACCAAGCTCCATGCTTCCTTCAGCTTTTGTCACACTTAAAGAGTTTCCATTAACCATTAATGGAAAAATAGATAGAAAAGCTTTGCCGGAACCGCATTATTACCGGAGTAAAACGGATAAAAATTATGCAGCACCAACAAATGATACTGAATATAAGCTCGCTAAGCTTTGGGCTGAATTATTAAAATTGGATGATTGTGGCATTCATGATAACTTCTTTGAGTGGGGTGGAGATTCTTTATTAGCAGTAGAATTGACCCATCGAATGGAGGCTATACTGAATGTGGATTTACCTATTATGTATATCTTCGAAAATCCAACGATTACTGAATTTTTAGATAATTTGGATTCACTCGATAAGAGACATAACTTTTCGTCACTTGAGAAAATTCAGGTTAAGGGAGAAAAAAGGCCACTTTTTTATATTGGAACAACAAATTATGCTCGTAGTCTGAGCACAGTTCTTGGTGATGACCAGCCGATATATGGTTTAAATATTTTTGGTGCTCGAGAGGCCGTAAATCCTGATTTTCCAGTTACTATTGAAATCATTGCAGAGCAATTTTTATCTGAAATTCAGAAAATTCAACCTATAGGTCCTTATCAAATAGCTTCTTTTTGTGCCGATACAATTACCGCCTTTGAAGTTGCTCAACAGATTTTAAAAGAGGGACAATCAGTGTCCTTGTTTGCCACAATTGACACTGTTTGGAGTGAAGACCCTGATAATATTACTGGCACTGAACAATTGTTAAACCTATCCAGTTATTTCAACTTTTCATTATTAATACACAGGCTAAGCAACCAGATTAAGAAAGTCAAAAAAATGATTATAGTGGACAATAGTGCTAAGTCTAATTGTGAGATTGTGTCAAAGCATCAGAAATTTCTTATAAAATTTAAAGCTGCTCAGCAGGCTTATGTCCCGACCAAGTATTCGGGAAAAATTGTTTCCTTCTTGTCTCAAGAGTATTTATTAAAATACAGTGCTACAGGGCTGGATAAATTTACAGTTAATAAAGAAGACCAGAAGGAATATATTATTAACGGTTTCCACAACTCTTTATTTGAGAGGCCATATCTAGATAATTTAGGGGATCTTTTAAAACGGTATTTGGAGTAGCCTCATCTTCATCAGTTACTTCAATATTTTCTGTTCCGTCAGGATTTTTTATCAATATGTAAGACTCTGTACTTCAGTGTAATCCAGTCCTGTCATATATCTACATCATTTTGTAACTATGGCTAAATGTCGCTAGAGTATAGTAAACATGAAACTTCGGATGGAACCTTAAGAAATTGATTTAATTATTCATCATCCATGGAAAAGTCTAAGCCAGCAATGTTATCTAACATAGGTAATGATGATGCTGATATCCCTTGCAATTCACCACATACAGATAACATTTGATCTG
>WTAG01000101.1 GCA_013139755.1 Methylomarinum sp.
AACAAAATTTTTACTATTTATAAATTAAATGAATACTTTCACAGTCTCTAAAGTCTCACTTCTAATAGTACCCCTATTTTATTTATTTCCGAATACACAAACCTAGAAGATAGACTTAAGGCATATAGTGCAGGTAGCGATGATTACTTTACCAAACCTATCAATAAAGAAGAGCTTTCAGTAAAAATAGAAAAGCTTTTAAACCTGAAAAGAAATTAGGAAATATTATCTGAACAACTAAATGAGTCCATTCTATCCCGACACAGGGGGGGAGGTAACTCTAGTAGCTTAAAATAATAATCTTTCTATTGAACTTTATATAATAGTCATACTCTCTAAATGGATTGAAGTTTGTGAGATGGCAATGTATATTTTATTTAAAAACATCCCCATAGGTATTCATGATCATGAACTAGCAAATTTTATTAAATCTAATTTTAAAAAAATGATAGAAAGTGCAGAATTACCTATCTCTGTAGCCGGTATTGAAATATTGGAAAAACAAGACAATTTTTGTCACCCTATCGAACAATTTGGTTTGGTAAGAATCTCGCCCGATGGCGTTGCAAAAAACACCATCAAACAATTAAATGGCTGTTTTTTTAACAATCTACAAATTACGGTAAGAGAATACATTAACCGTTCCACCAGTAATGACCCAAGAGTTAATCCCTCCCTCCTGGCTGATCCCTATATAGAGCAAAGAATAAAAGACAGAAGAAATCATGTTTTGATAGATTCAAGACAAGTATAAATAACTTTTTTCAGTCAGTACCCTGCCCTGCATGTTCGTGAATAATCAGCGTGTCATTTCTGCAGACTTCCATCAGGAAAGCAGAACCTGAACAATAGGTTCCTGATAAAAGCCTACGAGATTAACTAGCCCATACAGAAAAGCACAAGAGTATTTAAGAACCGGAAAGTGCGGTCTGTAATAAATTCGCAGTCAGTTCTCCACCATTTTGCCTGACATAGTCAACAACGATTGGAGTAAATTGACTGATCATTCCTTCAGATAAATTCAGCTGTTGGAATGTACTTACTAAAGAAGCGGCATCTACCAGTGTGCTATTTCCACTTGCAGCGGCTAAGCCACTCAATAAATCTCCTGTTGCTGAAGCAGGTTGAGTTTTTGGTGCTGCTGCCAACAGACCATCCATCCCAGGAACTGATTGACTTAACTGCCCAAAAGCAGCGTCCGTCATTTTGCTTTTGGCTACCTGAAACAAAGCCCCTGAACCACCAGTTGCTTGTGCCGGCGTTACACCCAATTGTTTAACCAGTGTGTCAACCAAACCAACTTGCGCCGTTTGAGCGACTGCCTGTGTATTTTGAGATGCATTATTAATTGTCTTTATGGTTGATGTGGTTTTTTGCACTGTCTCAGCCGCATCATCTGCCTGATTTAAGAAATCAAGCCAGCCAGCTGATGCAGCACCAGAAAATGCCAATGTTGTGCAGATTAGTGTTATTTTGAAATTTTTCATAGGTTCCTCTTAAATTATATTTACATCAAAGCGCAAAGACACTCATCTTACTTACTAGTAATCCCTGTGTAAATTAAATATAAACTTATTACAATGCTGATTGTGATTTGATCGCCAATACTACTGTAAAGTCTATACTGTTTATATTCTATAACGCCTTAACTCTTAATAGTGGGTACCGCTTCTAAAAGTGTCCGGGTATATTGATGTTTGGGGTGCATTAATACTTGTTCGACATCCCCCCGCTCTACAATAATACCTTGATACATCACCGCAACTTCATCGGCAATTTCAGCGACAACCGCCAAGTCATGAGTAATAAATAAATAGCTGATTCCTTGTTCATTTTGCAGACGTTTAAGCAGTTTTATGATTTGAGCCTGTACAGAAACATCTAATGCACTGGTCGGCTCATCACATACAATTAACTTGGGTTCAACAGCCAATGCTCTTGCAATACATATGCGCTGTCGTTGTCCACCAGAAAATTCATGGGGATAACGTAAAGCAGCAGACTCTGGTAATTCAACCAGCTGCAACAAGGTAGCAACCTTTAGCTGTCTATCAGCTGAATCCATGTGAGAATGTAAGGCTCTAATGCCTTCTTCAATAATCTCGCCGACTAACATTCTAGGATTCATGGAGGCGAAAGGATCTTGAAATACGATTTGTATTTCAGCGCGTTTTTTTCGTAAAGCGTTACCTTTTAAAGTCGTTAAATCCACCCCGTCTAATAATACCCGCCCGCTGCTGCTAGGTATTAAATTAATCAGGCCTTTACCCAAGGTTGTTTTTCCACATCCAGATTCGCCCACTAATGCCAGTGTTTTACCTTTTTTCAATCCAAAACTGACACCGTCAACGGCTCGAACATGATCTACAATTCGCTTAAATATACCTTTACGAATCGGGTAATAAACTTTAAATCCCTCAACTGTTAACAGATAATTATTTTTATCTTCAATAGCCGTAGGCGTCTTGTCGACACAGCTATTCATCGATGGTAATGCAGCTAATAGTTTTAAGCTATAGGGGTGTTTTGCCTGCTTAAAAAATTTACTGGTATCATCGGCTTCTACAATTTTGCCTTGTTGCATCACAGCAATACGATCAGCCATATTTGAAACCAGGGCCAGATCATGGCTGATCAACCATAATGCCATATCAGTTTTTTGCTGGATAGACTTTAAAAGCTGCAATATCTGCGCTTGAATGGTGACATCTAAAGAGGTGGTCGGCTCATCTGCTATCAGTAAATCAGGTTTTCCCGCCAGGGCAATGGCAATCATTACTCGCTGTCTTTGTCCACCCGATAACTGATGAGGAAATTCGTTGATTCTACGTTCAGGCTGTGGAATTTCTACCTGCTGCAATAATTCTAAGACAGCCGAATCAATCGCTGATTTCGAATAGTTAAAGTGTATCTGTATCACTTCGGCAATGTGTTCACCAATTGTCATCACGGGATTAAGTGATGACATGGGGTCTTGAAAAATCAGGCCTATACGTTTACCACAAATTTTACAGAATTGGTTTTCAGGGATGCTTAACAAATCCTCATCATTAAGTGATATGTGTGTTGCAGAAATTATTGCATTTGTAGGTAGCAACCTTAATACAGAAAGTGCCGTAATTGATTTACCTGAACCAGACTCACCCACAAGCGCAAATGTTTCACCTTTGTAAATATCAAAACTGATGTCATTAACCACTTTTTCATCTTTAAAGGCGACGGTTAATCCATTTACTTCCAGTAATTTATTATCCATTTACTCGCCCTGCTCCGCACGTCTGGGATCAAAGGCATTTCTTACTGTATCTGCGAATAAATTAGCTGCTAAAACCAGGCTAAACATAAACACAAACGAAGCTAATAAAGACCACCAAACTACTGGATCACGCGCCATTTCTAATCGGGCACCATTAATCATATTTCCCCAACTGTACGTGGTAGGATCAACACCTATATTAATATAAGACAATACCGCTTCAGCCAATACTAAAGAGCTAAAATCTAAAACCACTGAAATCAATACGATATGCATGACATTAGGCAAAATATGTCTAATCAATATGGTTCCTTGCCTAACCCCCAAAGCTTGTGCAGCTTGCACATATTCCATTTCTCTTAATTTAAGTGTCTCGGCTCTAAGCATGCGGCATAAACCTGTCCAGCTGGTGACACCGAGAATCAAACATAAAAATAATAAACGCATATCTGAACGCACAATCAGGCTATTAAAGTCTTCGGGATGATTCGACATATAAACTTGAACCATCAGGATTGATGCGGCGATTAACAATACGCCTGGAATAGAATTTAAGGTGGTATAAACGTATTGAATAACATCGTCTACCCAGCCCCTAAAGAACCCAGCCATAATGCCAAAAACAATTGCTAACGGTAGCATAATCATAGTGGTTAGAGAACCAATCACCAATCCTGTACGAATACTTTTTATTGCTTGATAAAAAACATCTTCTCCAACCTTATCCGTCCCTAGCACATGATAATAGCCCGACAAATAAACCAGCATATAAAAAAATGAAACCAATAAAAACACAGCCAGCCATAATGCTTTTGCCGTTGAGCCTTTTAAGAGATATTTATGTCGATCATGCAAGAAGCTCCATAACAACACCAAAAATAATATAACTAGCCCTGCACCTCGGCTAAAACCTGTTACGGCTTTAGAAACTATATCGAAAACTGCTTCTGATTCTGGATTTTGCAAATGAGAGCCGCCATATTTCAAGCGAGGATATCCCCACTGCGTTTTTCCATCCTCGAGTACCATAGTTTCTTTACTGTATAGATAGGCTGCAAAAGGGGCAGAGTATGTTTTCTCGGATTGTGATCTTAAGGGTTTTGCCCAATAGTCCAGCACGCTAATAATTTCATGCGTACGAGAATCTGTTGATTTAAAATGTACCGAGTCTAATAGCCCAATAATCACAAAAAAAACCAGCACCAGTAAGGAAATCATACCTATTTTGCTGCTTACAACTTTTCTTAATGGTCTTTGCAATTGCGGTTTTTGAGCGATAAAAAAACTTGCACCCAAAATAGCCAACACCAATAAATAGATCAGTGCATCTGTCCATAGAATAATCATTAAACTGAAAACCTCTATTAAATATAGGGATAGACCAAATACTAATTTAGCCCTCTAACTGCATGTTATTTTTTAACAAAAGTAGACTGAAATCCGCTCTACTTTAACTTGTCATTCGTTTAGAGCACTTTCAACTCTAGCAATAATTTTTTATTGTTAACTGAAATCGACTGAAGCATAGATTTTGCAACTTTATGCTTTACCTTATCATCTTTTAATTTATAGATAGGACGAATTGCCAGCATCTTTCTTGCGATTAATTGTATGATCTTTTTTACACTAACAAGATATTTTTCAGAAAGCCTGGCTATTTCCAGGCTTTCTATCGTTGGGTTTTTAAAGAAAAATTCACTAGTATTAGCTTCATAACTTAAAGTACCTGTTAATTTAACCCATCCACTAGCATTAGCACTTATTCCTTTAACTGCACGCACTTCAATATGTATATACAGTCCAATCTCACTTCCACCCTCTATCAACTCAACTTCTGGCTCAGATAAAATAACTGACAGGAAGTATTTATTTTTTTCCATAGGCATCATGGAAGATACTTTTTTTTGTAGCTTTGCCTCAGAAAGTTTTAATATATATGTAAACGCCATGATAATTTTAGCAGCATTCCTTCTTTCTTAGCCTTGATGTAACGAACTGAAATAAAGGTTTTACTCACAATATAACTCAAGTTAACCTAACTCTCGGGTCAACAAAAGTATAAGAAATATCCGTGAGTAATAATCCAAATATGTATAAAACCGAGCCTAAAAAAACCATAGACCGAACTATGGCGAAATCCTGTCGATTAATTGCATCAATGGTATAACTGCCTAGACCTGGAATACTGAAAAATGATTCCATAATCAAGCTACCCATAAACAATAATGGCAAGACCACTACTACACCGGTCAAGATCGGAATCATGGCATTTCTAAGCACATGCTTAAATAAGACCTGCGTTTCTGTTAAGCCTTTTGCTCTAGCCGTGCGCACATAATCTTTTTCGACCTCTTCTAAAAACAAAGTCCTATACCATCGAGCACCTGACCCAATACCCGAGACCACACCAATCAACACAGGCAAAATCAAAAACTTAATTGCAGAAAGTCCTGTGTCATAACCTGATATGGGTACCAGTTTAAGTAATTTACCAATAAAAAACTGGCCACCTATAATGTAAAACAATGATGAGATTGACATTAATACAACACATAAAACAATGCTGCCAAATTCCAAATAGGTATTTCTAAACAGTACCATCATTAATGCCACTGAAATATTAACTAACAAACCAACAATTAACGAAGGTAAAGCAATGCTTAGGCTTGGCCACATCCGTTGCTTAATATCAGCCCCTATATTCCGACCACTTTCTGACAATCCAAAGTCAAACAGAAACAAGCCCAGGGATTTCTGATAAAAGATGGTTTCTGTTAGTTTTTCGTTAGATTCTGCTTGTGGATTCCACAATAAAGGCAAATCATAACCATGCTGCTGTTTCCAGTTTTGTACGGCCTGTTCTGTGACATGTTTTTGCCCTAATTGCATGCGCGCCATATCGTCTGGACTATTCACCACAAAGAATAATATAAAAGTGAGTACGTTTACCCCCATTAATAAAGGCAGTGCATACAAACAACGACGGATAATGTATTGAATCATAAATAAAACACTCTGTTATTTACTCTTTAAGTTTAAACAAAAGAAATCAGCCTATACAAACCTTATTACGTCCCAGATCCTTTGCTTTATAAAGCGCATCATCTGCACGCTTTATAATCTGATGACTATTATCATGAACCTGATAACAACTCACACCAAAGCTACAGGTTAAATGTGAAAAATGATTAAATTTATAGTT
>WTAG01000603.1 GCA_013139755.1 Methylomarinum sp.
CCCATACCATGATCTATAAAAAATCGCCGGCCGATTTTAGCCCCTGGATGTATCTCAATACCTGTCAACCAGCGTCCCATATGTGAGATAAAGCGCCCTAACCATCTAAATTCTTTCAGCCAGCACAAATGTGCCAGACGATGAATAACCATGGCATGGAATCCAGGATAAGTGGTAACGACTTCAAAAATAGTCTGTGCCGCAGGATCCCTGCCAAAAACACAATTAATATCTTCTTTAATCAAGTCCAACATAACTATTTACTTATTATTATTCTGCGAAAACCTGAAGATACCGCGAAGTATATCGACCTCTTTGGTATCTAACCCGACTCTATTAAAAATCCGACGTAAACGACGCATAATAGATTGTGATTTATCCACATGCAAAAAACCTATATCCATCAACATTTGCTGCAAATGCTCATAAAACAGCTCCATTTGTTTAGTTGAAGCTAAAGCACCATCATCTTTATCACCAATCGTGCTCTCCGCTTTCTGCCCCGAAGCAACAAACAATTCATAACTGACCACTTGTACCGCTGCAGCTAAATTTAAAGAACTATAGTCGGCATTACACGGAATACGCAATAAATAATGGCATAAATCAAGTTCATGATTTTTTAGTCCTGAATTTTCACGACCAAACACTAGCGCAATTTTTGCTTTCTCATCTGTCTTAGCTTGCACCGCAAACTTTTCAGCACATTCTCGCGCTGTCACTTCAGGCCAACTAATGGTTCGATCACGTGCACTTGCACCCAGCACAATCTGGCAATCAGCTACCGCTTCTTGCAATGAATCACAAACCACTGCCGAACTTAATATATCATCAGAACCCGCTGCTCTTGCGGTTGCATCAGCACTAGGAAATATTTTGGGGGAAACCAGACACAGCTCGCTTAATGTCATATTCTTCATGGCACGAGCAACCGCGCCAATATTACCGGGGTGTGATGTTTCTACTAAAACAATTTTAAAATGTGAAAGCACTTGCAGAACTCATTTAAATAAAAAAGGAACACTATAACAAAAGTTTTGTTATCCTAAACGGTTATTGTAAACGCTCATTATAAATTCGACTATGCACCCAATGCTTAATATTGCCATCCGTGCCGCAAGGAATGCCGGAGGTTTAATTCAACGTTCATCAGAAAATGTTGGCCAACTGTCTATTAGTAAAAAAAGCAAGGACGATGTTATCACCGAAGTCGTTCGCGTGGTGGAACAAGAAATCACTCACGTTATTAAATACGCCTACCCTGACCACGGTATTATTACTGAAGAAAACGGCGAACAAAAAGGTAACGACTACACATGGGTTATTGATCCAATAAATGGTATCACCAACTTTTCTCATGGTTATCCCCAATATGCGGTATCCATTGCTTTAAAAAACAAGGGAAAAACAGAAATCGGCGTTATTTATGACCCTTTAAAAGACGAGTTATTCACTGCCGAAAAAGGTGGCGGTGCAATGCTAAATAACCGTCGTATTAGAGTGACTAAACAAACCGATTTAAGTTCAGCACTTTTAGGCACTGGCTTCCCATTTAAACAACCTCAACATATAGATGCTTATATGGGCATGCTTAAATCACTTACAGCTGCTACCACTGGCATTAGACAAGCAGGTTCTACAGCATTGGATTTGGCGTATTTATCAGTTGGTCAATTAGATGGTTTTTGGGGCGTTGGTCTTAAAGAATGGGACTTTGCAGCTGGCATTTTATTAGTTCAAGAAGCGGGTGGCGTTGTCACTGATTTTTCATTTAATGATAAATATGTCAAATCGGGGAATATCATTACAGGAAACCCTAAAATGCATCAGGCGATGTACCAACTGATTGAGCCTCATGTAACAGAATTATTAAAATAGCCTAACATTCCAAAATCAAGAGTTGATGGTAAAATCGACAACACTCCATCAACTCCTCCAGCAATATTTGTAACACCAGTTAGCCTCCCTTCTCAATCAAGTTTCGTTAATGTTTCGCTAACTCATTACTATCAATATACATTTCATAACTGTGGATAACTCTGTGTATTAAATGTCTATAACCTTTATGATCAACGACACCCACCACCACCACGCTATTTTTAACACATTACAGCTTAAAAACAACCCTATACTTTTCAATAGCATACAGCGACACCATGCAAACCGATAAAGCCTAAGCTTCCTCACAGCATAAGCAACACGATTTCCATTACTATGTGCATAAGTCCAGTTAGCAAACTCCCCCATCTAAAATGATGCGCTTCGTGCCTCTGCATATCCTATAGATTATATTTTCAATAATCTTGTCTTGTTTTTTTGGTCAATCGGAATTTTAGAAAACATCTAACCATGACCATAAAGTCACTTTAGTTTTGCAGCAATCGACAATGCTTCTCTCAAAAAAAAACCGGCATAAAGCCGGTCTTTTTTGAATGCTGACAATATTTTAATAAAGATGAATAGGGAACCCTTTAGCTCTCTTTACATCTTGACGTGAAATCATGCCATCATGGTTTTTATCCAGTTTATTAAACTGCTTACGCTCAAATGCTTTAAGCTCTAAAGGTTCAACTAAGTTATCACCATCAGTGTCCATTTTCTTAATTAATAACGCTGCTTCTTTTTCTGCTGTTCTAAGCTCTTTAGCAATAGTTTTGTTAATGTTTGCCTCAGATACACCTTGTTTTCTCATTTCGTTAATCGTTTGAACAAGGTCTTCTTTAATCTCTATAACAATTTCACCGGCAGTGATGTAACCATCCTTATTCACATCAAAAGAATCATTATTATCTGTTATAGACGCTTCATAAAACTCTTGAAAACCGACTTTATCATCACCACTATCATCCATAGAACGGATTAATGTATCGACTTTTCTCTCAGTATAACTTTGTGCAAAAACACCTGCTGATGCAATAACCAGAGCGCTTGCAAATAATGGTCTCACTAATTTTTTCATTTTTTCCTCGTTCATTTGAGCTGTAATTCATACAATATTAACAAGGATAGGCAAATCAACTCTACAAATCAATACTTATTCAAATAAAAATCTACTAAAAAATCAATTATGCACATTCCCTAATTGGTTTTCATTAAACCATCCAATGTTAACGCACAACTTGGCGCAAAATGCGTCATAAAATAGATGACTTCTGGCTGATCTGACATTTCCAATGCTCTAACCAATTTTTCGGCCGCCATTTCAAACTCGCTATTCCCTGCTTTCAATTCAGCCTGACATTTTAAATAAGCCGATATTTTATCAGCCGCCTTAATAATAACTTCATGTCCTGCTGGCATTTTTTCATGCTGAATCAAAACCTCAAAATCTGCCTGCAATTCACTAGGCAACAAACCAATCAATTCTACCTCAGCCTGTTTTTCAATTTGCTTATACGCTTTTGTGATTTCTTCAGAGTGATATTTAATAGGGGTCGCCAAATCGCCTGTTATCACCTCGGTCACATCATGGTATAAAGCGGCAGTGGCAATTGCATTAGCATCCAAATCACCATTAAAGTATCTATTTTTAATTAAGGCTAAAGTATGTGCGATCACCGAAACCTCCCAGCTATGCTCCATTACATTTTCTTCATGAGCATTACGCTTCAAACCCCAACGCTTTATCCAGCGTAACCGCGATAAATAGGCATAAAAACTACTTTTCATTACTTCACCCTAAAATAAAAATCAATTTTACCTGAAATTAATGACTTGAATGCAGATTCAGCTATTACATTTATCCTGTAAACCAATGCAAGACAATATTGTTTATTGAGAAGCTAAGAATAACAGCCACAAGAAAACACTGTTTTAGATATATGTTTTACTTACATGGGTAAATAATTCTGTTTTTTACCCATGTTGAGCTGTCATGGTTAAATAATTAATTTTTCTATATCCCAATACAAGCTATCTTTCATTTACACAAAGCAATAGTTTAGTACTAGGCATCATTAAAATAGTAATTATCTTTGCCTAGCTTATGTTTAGAAAGCAGTCCAATACCGACCATCACATCAAGATACTTTACTGCTGTTTTACGGGTGACTTGTAAATACAGAGAAATTGTTTATCGATAAATCTAGAATAACAGGCATAAAAAAAGCGATTACCCAAACAGTATAACGAGAAAAAGAGCGTCCATAATCTGTTAATCAGCATCCAATATTTTCCAGTTTCAGCCTCGACCTTGTTAGTCAATAAGTTCATCAGATAATGTAAAAACAATGAGCTGGATATTTATACAGGTAGATTCGGACGCTGTTTAAAAAAACATGCTAACGACAGAAA
>WTAG01000500.1 GCA_013139755.1 Methylomarinum sp.
CTAATTATGATCTGACAGTTTGGCCTAGATACATGACAAATCGTGGCGGTATGCTGGGTGGTGATTTTAGATATTTAACAAAGATGACATCGGGGTCTGTTGGTATTGATTTTTTACCTTCTGACGGATTAAGAAAAGTAGAGGGTGTGGATGGAGATGTAGAGAATGAATATTATGGTAAGGCCCGTTATTCAGGAACGATAAAAAATAGAACTACATTTACCCCTAATTTAAACAGTAATTTAAATTTAAATTATGTTTCGGATAAAGATTATTTTATAGATTTGAATAATGCTTTGGGTATATCAAACGATAGACACCTTAGAAGTGATGCTAATTTAAATTACAGTACTGAAGGCGTATCATTGACAACGCGTTTAGAGGCATATCAAACCATAGATAGGAGTATTGCTGATAGTGCAAGACCTTATCAGAAATTACCTGAGGTAAATTTAAGGCTAAACCACGAATTTGAAGACTGGCCTGTTGATATAGCAGCAGAAAACCAGTACGTAAACTTTTATCGTGATGGCCGGGTTAGTGGGCACCGGTTGAGTATAAACCCTTCGGTTACTATGCCTTTAGAGACCGCAGGCTCTTTTTTAAAGCCTAAAGTTTCTTTACAACATTCGCAATATTATTTAACTGATCAAGCAAAGGGTAATCCTAATAATATTAACCGGACATTACCTGTTTTTTCTGTGGACAGTGGTTTGTTTTTTGAAAAGGATTTTAAGATTGCTGATTCGAGTTACATGCACACCATAGAACCTCGTTTATTCTATTTATATATCCCAGAAGAAGATCAACAGGATATTCCCGTGTTTGACACCTCTACATTTGATTTTAACTACAGTAGTTTGTTTAGAGAAAATCGATTCAGTGGCAAAGATAGAATACAGGATGCCAATCAAGTAACAGTGGCAATGACCACACGACTGCTTGATTCAGACAGTGGTGCAGAACGATTGAATTTAAGTGTTGGTGAGATATTTTATTTTAAGGACAGAGAAGTGGTTATTTCGGGTGCGCCGGAAACTAATCAATTGTCTAATGTGGTGGCAGAACTGAGCGGTCAGTTGACGGATCATTTGTCGTTTTCATCCGGTGTGCAATGGAACCCTGATGTTAATGATTTTACTCGTGCGCAGTTTGATATTAGATATAGAAATCAGCCGGAACAGATTATTAACTTAGGCTATCGTTATAGACGAGATAATCCTAATGCAGTTGCCAGTATTATACAATCAGATGCATCATTTAGATGGCCGTTATATGATAACTGGTTTGGAGTGGGGCGTTGGCAGTATTCGTTAAAATTTAATTCAACCAAAGAAAGTTTTCTGGGGTTAGAAAAAGAAAGCTGTTGTTGGCGTTTTCGGGTAGTTTGGCGACGATTTACCAATAGGTTGAGTAATTCTACTGTAGCTGATGAGGCTAAAATGGATGAGGGGATTTTTTTACAAATAGAGCTAAAAGGCTTAACCAGTTTTGGTGATAAAGTTGATGGCTTTCTTGAGAAAAACTTGAATGGCTATCAGAGACCTAAATAAATGAAAAATAGAAAAAAAATGATCAAGTTTTTAGCTTTGTTCTTGAGTGTCTTTTTGCTGAGCTTTACTGTAAAAGCAGAGCTCTTAGATCGTATTGTTGCTGTGGTTGAAGATGATGTGATTTTAGATCGAGCGTTAACGATTGAAGTTAATAGTATCGTTAAAAAATTGCAGGCTAATAATGTGATGATTCCGCCTGAATTTATTCTTAGAAAACAGGTATTGGAACGTCTTGTTATCGATAAATTACAACGACAAATGGCTGAACGCTCGGGAATTCGTGTCAGTGATGAAATGTTAAGAAGTTCGGTTGTAGATATTGCCAGAAGAAATAACCTAACGGTGGATCAGTTTAAGGCCGAGCTGGAAAGTCAGGGTATGAGTTTTCAGGGCTTTGAAGAAAGTATCCGTAATGAAATTATCATTAACCAGTTAAGAGCAAGAGAAATTGGGACGCGTATTAAAGTTACAGATAGAGAGGTGAGCCATTATCTGGAGACGCAAGGTGATATCAATAAAGAAAAAGTGCAATATCATCTTGGACATATATTAATCTCCATACCAGAGGCTGCATCATCTGCGGTTATTCAAAAAGCCAGAGATAAAGCGGAGAAAGTCGTCGCTGAGTTACGTAATGGCGATGATTTTAAGCAAAAAGCTGTGGCTGTTTCTGATGGCGGTAATGCTTTAAAGGGTGGTGATTTAGGCTGGCGCGTTGTAGGTGCTATTCCTACTTTGTTTGTTGATTCTATTGTTAAGATGAATCAAGGTGATATTGCTGAATTGATTCGTAGTCCCAGTGGATTTCATATTATTAAGTTATTGGGGTTGGAAGGGGTGGATAGGCATATTGTCACTAAAACCCGAGCACGACATATTCTGATTAAAACCAATGAGTTAATTGATGATGCAGAAGCTAAAAAGAGATTGATCGCATTAAAGGAAAGAATTGCCGATGGTGATGATTTTGCAACTTTGGCGCGTTCTAATTCTGATGATAAAGGCTCGGCAATCAATGGTGGTAATTTAGATTGGGTAGGGCCGGGGGCTTTGGTACCGCCTTTTGAAGCTGCCATGAATAAGTTACCGATTAATGGCATTAGTGATCCGGTTCAAACCCAGTTTGGCTGGCATATTATTCAAGTACTGGAAAGAGAAGATAAGGATAATAGTGTTGAGCACAAAAAAAATCGGGTAAGAGAAGAAATTCGTAAACGCAAAATAGAAGAAGAAACCGAGTTATGGTTGCGTCGTTTACGTGATGAAGCATTTGTTGATATTAATATGGATCGGTTGTAATCAGTGGATATACAGCAGGAATTTACCAAGGAAGAGCAGTTGATAAACAGCTTGAAGAAGGTATTGGCTCAAGATGATTTGAGTCAACACAAGGCATTAGTTAAGCGATTATCTTCTGAATTGAAGGCGAGTGTTTTAGATTGTGCGGCAGCATTGTCTTTACTGAATAACCCTAAATTAGGCCGAAAGCTCGTTGAGCGGGTGGATATTGGCGCGATAACCGTTTCAGCAAAACAAAAAGTGGTGAGATATCGTTTGGATGTGGGGCTTACGCATCAAGTTTCTGCTGATGAAATAAAGGATATGTTAGTTGAGGTCTCTGGTGTAGAGCGAAAGCGCATTGCTTGGATGGATATTCGTAGTTTTTATACATTGGTTGATCTGCCGGATGGTATGGCGGCAGATATTTTTCAGTTGCTCTCTGAAACCGAGGTTAATAATCAGCGATTAAATATTAAACGGGTTAAGCATCAGCGTCGATTTCATAGGCGTGGTAATAGGTATTCACCTAGAGCGAATGAGACAAAGTCGAATGCATAGCAAGCCTTTTGTAGAGCGGACTTCAGTCCGCTCTACAAAATAAAAAAGTACGTGGGCTCCTGTGTGATATATCAAATGTATTTTTGAAATGGTTATGCTTTGTTCCCAACAAAAGGGTTGGATTTCATTTCTTCGCCAAATGTTGACATAGGGCCGTGACCAGGAATAAA
>WTAG01000190.1 GCA_013139755.1 Methylomarinum sp.
TCAACTAAGGCTGAAACGGCATTAACATTAGATCCCTCTAAAGCACCTTGAACCATACTGAGATTAGCATCAGCCTCAGGCACACTACCATCTTTTGTATACATCAAACCATCATTAAGCTTTTCTAGATTACTTAACTCAGGTTTAACCATTTTAATTCTATCAACAACAACCAGTGTAGTTGCATCCTCGCCAATAGGAATCAGGCTAATCGTTCCATCACTACCAATATCTATTTTTTCAGCGGGTGGCAGCGTAATAGGCCCATCATTGCCATAGATAGCAGCCCCGCCTCCTGTTTCCAGCCGACCTTCAGGGGTTATTCTTAAATCACCTGCACGAGTATAAGCCTCTTTACCATCCTTACCCTCAACAACAAACCAGCCCTCACCTTTAATCGCAACATCCAGATCATTTCCCGTGGTCTGAATGGAGCCCATACTCATATCAGACCCAGGCCTTTCTGTCATCGCATAAACACGAGTAGGAAAACCTGGCCCAAAAACAGGCATAGACCGAAACTGCTCAAAATCAGATTTAAAACCTGTGGTCTGAGCATTTGCCAAATTATTGGCATTAGAAGTCTGAGCCAACAAGGTTTGCTTGGCTCCGTTCATTGCAATATATAAACTACGGTCCATAATGGCTCTCCTGTTCAGCTATAGCTTTTTATATAAAAGACTAAAGTTGAAGTATCCGTTGAATAATTTCATCCTCAGTTGATATAGTCTGAGCATTTGCTTGATAGGCCTGTTGGGCAACAATCATTTTAACCAGCTGTGTCGCAATATCCGTATTAGAGCCCTCTAAAGCGGACGAAGTAATATCACCAAAGTTATTCCCCCCAGCAACCCCTAAAACAACGGAGCCAGAACTGGTACTTTCCTGCCAGGTAGAATCCCCAATTTTTGACAAACCCTGATTATTGGTAAAACGCCCTAAAATCACCTGACCTAATGGTTTTGATGTACCATTACTGTAACGCGCCAAAACCACACCTTCTTTATCAACACTGACCCCAGTCAAATTACCTGACGCAAAACCATCTTGCTGTAGGTCATTAACACCGAAGTCAGAAGCAAACTGAGTAGACCCCGTTGGATTTATCGAAAAAGTAAGTGGTGAAGCACTGACATTTAAAGCTAATAAAGGCGCAATATCTATATTAGAAAACACAAAATTATCATCCGCATTAGCACCTGTTGAATTAGTCCCAGTGGTGTCTGCAACTAAAT
The DNA here is from genome assembly GCA_013139755.1 of Methylomarinum sp. The sequence continues at coordinate 1,236 of WTAG01000190.1, forward strand.
TACCCAAGGAATCAAAAGTCATCGGTATTTTTGTACCCACCAGCTCTGCAGTTGAAGCGGCTAATAACACAGAACTAACCGTTGCACCAGGCAAAGTAGCCGCTGCATTAGCTGCATCAATTTGTTGCTGACTCACACCTGCCGCCAAAGGCACTGCAATCAACTCGGCTGCAATAGTCTCAGTATTCGCATCTGCAAGCATGTCAGTGGTTTCTGTTGTCGCCGTTGCCACCTGTGTAACTGCACTACCCGAAGCTGCTGCTGCTGCTGCATAACCAGCAGGAGTATTTAAAGCCAGTTGCGCAATTATCGTACTAATAAAGCCTTCAGCATTAATAACCGCCACCTCTGCCGATGCGGCCTCTGCTGCCGTTAATGGATACAACGCTATCGCTGCAGTCGCATTGGTATCAGCTGTATTAGCCAAAATCAATATTTCATTAGCTAAAGAACCTGACGTTACTGCCAAATTATTAACATTAGTAATTTCTGCGGCACTGGGCGCAACAGGCAGAGCATTTAAGGCCGAATCAAGCGCACTTAATGCTGTATCTAAATTTGCAATAGAAGTTTGTAAGGCATTACCATCTGCAATTAAAGCCACTCCTGTTGCAGTGTTAGCATCTGAGCTAGTAATACCCAATAGACTAGCACTAACCGCAGGGTCTGGGTTATCCAGAGTAGCAGGAAAGCCCGTAGTAATTGCCCTGCCATCAAGATAAGTATAAGCCCCCCAGGTACTGGTAGCCGCACCATCTGGTGTTTCATCTACAAAGTATGTTGTTAAGGTATGCGTATTACCCAAAGAATCAAAAATAGTCGCTGAAGTAGAGTTATTATAACTATCCACATCTGGCCCAGCACTCACCGCAGGGTCATAACCAGTAAATGCTTTACTAGGCATTCCATCCCTTGCATCCAGATTAACCTTTAGATCCACACTTGTTGTTGCTGACGGTACACCTTGAGATGTATCAATTTGAATCGCTTGTGGCGCTCCCAGGTTAAAACCATCTTCTACTGATGTCCCTACAGGTGAACCTCCCATTAAGAATAAACCACTATCATTGGTTATAAAACCTTCTGGACTTAAATGAAAGGCACCATTTCTGGTAAACGCAGTGGCATTGGTCGAATCAGATCTATTACCTAATGCAAAAAAACCATTTTTTGATAATGCCAAGTCTAAATTATTTTGAGTGGACTCAACATTACCATCATTAAATTGCTGAGCAACTTCAGTTACTCGAACGCCAGCACCAGGCACTGCTGGCCCTTGACTATTATAGACATCGGCAAACTCGGCTCTCGACTCCTTAAAACCCGTTGTATTAGCATTGGCAATATTGTTACCAATGACCTGTAAATTTGTTGACGCGGCTGCCAGGCCACTCAATGCAGTTGCAAAACCCATGATTGCTCT
>WTAG01000611.1 GCA_013139755.1 Methylomarinum sp.
ATAAATCAGATATATTTTCTTGAATATGGTCATATATTAAAATGGCTTAAATTTCTTAAAAAAACATCCCGTTAAAAGGTATATTGCTTGTTAAGGAATGTACACCGACCGAAAGTTGGAAGCTATCTCTGGATCAAGCCTTTATCCTACTCGAACAACAGAATTTTGACCAATTACAGTTGCTTTTAGTAGCACCCACCCTGGACAATTGGCTAATTTTCTTGAAGCCATACAGAGCATTGAACGTAAACAGTTATGGGATATGATTACACAATCTCTAGGTGCCAAAACGCTCACTTTTCTACATGATAAAGACCAAAGAACATGATACTGCCTTTTTTTGTGCCTGCTATCAATAGTGCCAAACATCGTAGCATCCAGCGATTTATCAATCTGCTTACTGCCCTTGCTGGCGGCCTGGGTCATGGGCATGTATGCTGACACTATGAAAAAAACAGTTGTCCTGTCGGTGCCAATGCCAGTTATTTCCAGTATGAGTGGCTTTGCTGGTAATCAGCCCCTGACACAGACCCTACACCGTCCAGGCATATACCCTGCCCGGTCTACTGCTGTCATATTAACGACAGTCACCAACGTAGTTAGGGTTATGGATTTTCTGCGCTTGACCACACAGTTTCTTTTATAAACGACAGCATGTATTTAATTATTAAAGTCACGGCTTTTGCATTACTGATAGCAACAACGACTGTCAAGGCGGACGAACCCGAAATCAATATTCAGGGGCTGACAGAAGAGCTGGAAAGTAATGTGCGCGCTTTTTTATCACTGGCACAGGAAAACTGCCAGTCAGCTGACTGGCGTATCAAAAACCTATTATCTAAAGCTAACATTGAGATCGCCAAAGCATTACGTGCACTGGGTTATTATCAGTCCAAAACGGTTAAACAGCTGACTTTTGAGGATGACTGCTGGCAAGCCAGTTTCAATATTACTACCGGTGTAGCAGTCAGAGTTAGCAGTCTACGGGTACAAGTGCAAGGCGAAGCAGAACAGGAACCGGTTTTTCAAAAACTGTTATCGTCACTGCCTATCAAACAGGGCGATATTCTCAATCATGCTCTGTATGAAAGAATCAAACAGGATTTACGCTCACTCGCCTTAGAATACGGTTATTTAAATAATCAGCTGATCAAAAAATCATTAAGGGTTAACCCCGAGAAAAAACAGGCCGAGATTGAACTGATTCTGGATTCAGGGCCGCGCCACCGCTTTGGAAAGGTCACTATCGACCAGAACATCCTTAACTCAGACTTTGTGCGTCGCTATGTCGCCATTAACAAAGATGACTATTATTCCAGTAAAAAATTAGCCAAAACCTATAACGCGCTGGCCGGCAGCATTTATTTCAGTAGCGTGGAAATTAGGCCACAAATGGACAGGATTGAAAACAATAATGTGCCACTCCATATCAGTCTGTCACCGAAAAAAAAACACGATTTTAGTTTTGGTCTCGGCTTTGACACGGACATTGGCCCGTTGGGTAGTTTCGGCTATCAGAATCGTCGCCTAAACCAGAAAGGCCATCATTTATCTTTAGATCTGGATGTATCGCCCGTTCTTTCCAGTGTCGAAACTCGCTATATGATTCCCTTTACCCAACCACGTACCGACCATGTCTCAATAGGATTGGGCTACAAACTTGAACAACCTGATACTTTTAAGTCAGAAGAAGCAAAACTGTCTTTGCAATACCAGCATCTCTACCAGAATGGCTGGAAACAGATTATGTTCCTCGACCTGAGTCGTGAGACATCCACCATCAGCGACATCAGCCAGAGCACCACTTTTCTAGTGCCAGGTGCCCGCTGGCAATACACCAAATCTAATAATGCACTGCGTCCCACCCAGGGATATCACTTGAATTTTTCACTGGCTTCGGCACCTGAGACCTTAATCTCCGATGCCTCTTTTGTACAGGCAATTGCAGGTGGCAAGCTAATCAATAGTCTGCCCTGGTCTGCTAGGTTTATTACCCGTGCCAAATTAGGTGCCACCCTTACCAGTGATTTTAACCATTTACCAGCCTCCTACCGTTTTTATGCCGGTGGTATTGAAACCATCCGTGGTTACGAATATAAGAAACTGGGCCCAGTGGATGATAAGGGGAATGTCATTGGCGGAAAAATGCTAACTGTGGTCAGTGCCGAATACGAACAATTTATTAGCCAATCCTGGGGGATAGCTGCATTTATTGATGTGGGTAATGCTTACAACACCAATAATATGGATATAAAAAGCGGTACCGGTCTGGGTCTGCGCTGGGTTTCTCCTATCGGCCCCATCCGACTGGATTTTGCTGTGCCGCTGAGTGACTCAGATTCATCATTCCAGATCCATTTTGCAGCTGGGATGCAATTATAATGTCTGTAGATAAACAAGCAGCCCAACCGCAGAAAATAAACACAGGTATGCAACGATTAACCCACTTGATCAAGTCGATTGCGCCCGGATTGGTAGCGACAACCACATTACTGCTGATAGGACTAGTATGGCTGATTGCTACTGAAACTGGTAGCAGATGGCTGATACAAACGGTTTTTTCCGAAATGGATCAGATCAGTGTCGCAGAAATCAACGGCACACTGGCGGATGAGCTGAACCTGAAACAGCTGCACTATCAGCAAGCCAATGACTTTTCCATCGCGATAGCTGATTTCAGACTGCGGTGGCATGCCGCAGAACTGTTAAAGGGACATCTGCATGTTTCCTTACTCCAGCTTGAAGGCATAGACATCAAAGGTCAGCCTACTGCTAGGGAGGATAGCGAGAGCAGTAATGAAATACCCAAAATCCCTTTAGCAGTCAGTATTGATAATTTAATTATTAAACAATTTAATTGGCTGGACGGCGAGAGTAAAACCAAAATCCAGCAGCTATCGTTAACTGCCGAACTGGCGCAAAACATTCTGATCTTATCCAGACTGGAATTGCTTATGCCCCACATACAAGTTAACGCTAAAAGCGAAGTGACATTACAATCTGACTGGCCATTAACAGCTAACCTGGACTGGACCTATAAGCTGGATAAAGACACTCTAAGCGGACAGTTGGCGATTAATGGAAGCATCGATCGGTTTGATCTGAACAGCGTTATTCAAGGCCTTGTTGAATCAAAACAGACCGGCTTTATCAAATTATCTAGCGAACAGCCTGAGTTCAATCTGAGTGGCAGCTGGCAGAAACTGCAATGGCCTTTAAGCGGAGCATCTCAAATCAGCAGTACACGTGGCAAATTTGCTATTCAGGGTAGCGCAAAAGATTATCTGGCTAGCCTAAATGCCGATATCGCAGCTACCACAGTAATTAAGTCTAAAGCAGGGTTTTCCATCGATTTTGCCGGAAACGGCAATCAACATGGAATAACGATTAAACAGTTACGGCTAAAACCGGCACAGGGTCAGCTGGATCTAAATGGTCGGCTGTCCTGGGATCAGGTAATTTCCTTTGATCTTGATCTGTTTGCAGAGCAACTCAACCCTGCGGATTTTGGCACCGACATTCCAGCCAATCTAAATCTTAAAGCCCAGACTAAAGGTAACATCGCCGGTGATAAGATTGATGTCGAGCTGGATATTGAGAAATTCAGCGGTGTTATTCACGGCCAGCCTCTAAATGCACACGGCAAAGCCAAACTGAGCAATCAGCAAGTGTCTATTCAGCAGTTACAGATTGCTGCGGGTAATAACAGCTTAACCGCCCAGGGTCAACTCAGTGAGCAGAATGCTGATCTTGAGTTGACCATCAATGCGCCAGATCTGCATACTGCCTGGCCCACTCTGGCCGGAAGCCTGAACGGCAAGACCCTAATTAAAGGCTCTTTATTGAAACCTATCATCAAAAGTAACTTACAGGGACAAAACATCCGCTACCAGGACAAGCAAATTGCCGGCCTGTCACTGCAGGCCGATTATAAACATGCCTCTGATCAGCAATCGCAGCTGGACTTTTCTGCCCGGGATATTCAAATAGCTGAGCATAAAATCAAGCGTATTACTCTGCAAGGACACGGTAATCAGACCAATCATAAGCTCTCGTTAGAACTACTTTCATCATTGGCCAACCTGGATATCAATACGGATGGACACTGGAACGGCAAACAATGGCAAGGCCAAATCAGACAACTGGCTATCGAACATCCGCAACTGCAACTTTGGCAGTTGGAGTCTCCTGCATCCTTGGTTCTAAGCCAAACCAAAGAAAGCTTCATAATCAAACTGGCCGATAGCTGCCTGATTCAGAACGATGCCCGTTTATGTGTGTCTGCACAGGGGTCGCCGGATAAGCAACTGGACGCCCGGCTGTCGTTATCGACATGGCCTTTGGTCCTGACCAAGCCCTGGCTGCCTGACGAACTGACTCTTTCCGGGTCTGTTTCGGCACAGGCGCAAATATCTTCCAGTAAAAAAGATCTGACTGCCGAAGTGAGAGCCGACATTTCCGATGGTCTAGCCCTGTTAGAGGATGAGGATAATGTCCGGCATGAGCTACCTTTTGCTGCCTCAACATTACAATTGCAGTATGGGCAAGATCGTCTGGCAACTCAAATACAGCTCTCTTTAGCAGAACAGGATTACATTACAGCCAGGATTAATGCCAGCAAAGCTAGTCAGACTGGCATCCGTCAACTGACAGGCTCAGTAAAATCCAACATCGCTAATATGACATTAATTGATAGCCTGTTACCCAAAATCAGGCAATTAAAAGGGCTTTTTATAGCCGACCTGCAGATAGCTGGAAATACCGCCCAACCGTCCATGACAGGTTCGGCTCAATGGCAGAATGGTCAGTTTGAAGTGCCACAATTGGGTAGCACTTTTCGCAATATCAAGCTGCAAATTAACAGTATTATCGACAACCCTGATCGCCTGTTACTGAAAGCCAATATAGACTCTGGTGAAGGTCATTTAACAGGCAAAGGCCATCTGGATTTACTGACAGAACACAACTTTCCGCTGCAATTGACATTAACCGGCGAAAATTTTCAAATCAGCCATTTACCTGAAGCGGAAGTGATTATCTCCCCTACATTAAATATTGATAAACATGACAATCTAACCAAAATAGACGGACTGATCAAAATTAACAAAGCTCAAATTGAAATCAAAACCCTGCCGGAAAGCGCCATTGCGCCCAGTGCAGATGAAGTTATCATCACAGCTGATCAACAGAAAAAGAAAAAAATCGACCCTACACGCTTGAACAGCCGCATTGACATTCAATTTGGCGAAAACAGCCATTTTTCTGGCTTTGGACTGGAAACCCGTTTAGCTGGCCAGCTGGAATACATTCTGGATCAAGATAAACAACGTATGCAGGGTCGCGCTGTTATGAAGGATGCAAGCTAT
>WTAG01000675.1 GCA_013139755.1 Methylomarinum sp.
AACAGTGCCAATAATATAAAAGGTATTGTCAATATTAGTGATCCAATCTCTCATCGCTTCGTTTAAAGCATCTTTTAAAGTGCTAGAACCTGAATGAACAGGCACAACGGTTGCACCTAATAACTTCATTCTATATACATTTTGTTTCTGTCTTTCGACATCAACAGCCCCCATGTACACCACGCACTCTATGCCAAGTCTTGCAGCAACTGTAGCCGTTGCAACACCATGCTGCCCCGCACCTGTTTCTGCAATAATACGCGTTTTCCCCATACGTTTGGCTAACAAGGCCTGACCAATGGTATTATTAACCTTGTGTGCACCCGTATGATTTAAATCTTCACGCTTTAAATAAATCTGCGCGCCACCCAGCTCCCTGCTCCAGCGTTCCGCATGGTAAAGAGGCGATGGTCGCCCAACATAATGCTGTAAATCAGCATCAAGCTCAGCAATAAAATCAGGGTCTTTCATATAGCGCTGATACGCTTCATTCAATTCTGTAATAGCAGGCATCAAAGTTTCTGCTACAAAAATTCCGCCATAAGGGCCAAAGTGACCTCGTTCATCCGGCATGTTATACATGTGTTTACCTGTCGCCTTCATTAATCGCTTGAATAAATGCAGCCATTTTAGCTACATCCTTAATACCTTTACTACTCTCAACCCCACTACTGACATCCAGTGCATAAGGTTTAACCGATTGCACCGCCTGCGTCGCATTATCAACTTGCAAGCCACCTGCCAAAATCACCGGCAAAGTACAATCTTCTGGAATTAAATCCCAATCAAACTGACTCCCACTACCGCCCTTTATTCCTGGGTGGTATGCATCCAACAATAAAGCCGATGCATCCTTATATTGTTCCGCTGTAGCCATTACATCCAGTCCTGGTTTCATTCTAATCGCTTTCATATACGGCTTATTATAAAGCCGACATGCCTCAGCCGTCTCATCACCATGAAACTGAATACAATCAACAGATACTTTACTTAATACTTCACGTATTTGTGCTTCCTGCTCATCAACAAATAATGCGACTACTGTCACAAAAGCAGGCAATGCATTAACGATACTTATTGCTTGTTCAATACTGACATTACGAGGACTAGGCGGATAAAACACCAAGCCAATTGCATCAACGCCCAGTTTAGCCGCAGCCACTGCATCTTCTACCTGAGTAAATCCACAAATTTTAACGCGAGTCCGCATAGTATCCCTCATCAAATCAAGCCGACTAGGATACCATAAAACACAATGGTTTTATTAGCTGAAATACTGAAAACCATCTGGCTTTTTATAGAATCACTTTGACAACTTAAAAGTAACACTTGAACCTTGTTAATATTCTTACACCCTCCATGTCATCAAATATCATCTTGCTTTCAAATAAATGAATACACCCATAAATACTGACTATTTTGAAGAAAAAGATACAACAGGATTAATTAAGAGGGGAGCAACAATGACATTTTAAAACTGAATATTTTTAGTGGGATTATAAGTCTTCACTTTTTCAGCCTACTTTGTTCCTTCAAGCTGCACGAGTTTAAAGCGAGTACTTGGTGTCATCCGTTCCAAACATACTAAAGGAACTATGATTTACCTCTTCACTATGACTCTTTGCAATTTCGAAACACGCCTCCGCATGCTTCTTTGTATGTTCTACAATACTCTTATCAAGTTTTCCACTATTGACAAAATCATCCATAATATCAATAACTTTATTTAATGGCATTCCAGCCCTGTACGGTCTATCTTGCACAAGTGCCTGAAAGATATCTGCCACAGCAATAATTCGTGCTTCAATACTTAAATCGCTCTTATCAGGATGAAACGGATACCCTCCACCATTAAGACCTTCATGATGAAATGCAGCCCAACGAGCTATTTCACCAAGCCCCTTGATATGTCGTAAAATCTCATATGTCTCATAACTATGCTGATTCATAATCGAACGTTCAACACGACTTAAATGCCCAGGCTTCTCAAGTATACTATCAGGGATATGAAGCTTGCCAAGATCATGCAACAAACCTGCAATTTCAATTTTTTCACACTGTTCACTTAATAAGCCCAAAGATGATGCAATATATCGCGCTAAACTTGCGACCTTTTCCGAATGCTGAGCCGTAAACGGACTTTTCTGATCAACGATATAAGCCAGAATTAATGAAAGCTGTTTCAATTGAGATAAACTCAACGATTGACTACTTTCAAATTGCCCCATATCCCATGTATAGCGTGTGATATGCCTATCCTCCAATGCAATCCAAAAGGCTTCAGACTTTTCTACTTGCTGAAAGGCACTCACAATCAAAGGATCAAAATATGTCCCCCCATAACCGACGATTGATTTAACTATTTCTTCTTTAGCCAGTAAAATATCTGACTCATAATGAGCTGCAGCTAACACATCAACACGGTCAGAAAGAAAAATAAGGTTCGCCATACGTACATCTTGTTCATTAACATCAAGCTCTTTAAGTACGTCCCATCGCGTGTGATGATAAAGAATAGGTGTTGCAAACTTAGCTAATGGCTCAAAATCTTTCAATAAACGATATCCTATTTCACAATGAATATTCGCTTCACTCCAGTCAAAATGATTAACAAGACTAGAATGCATTTGCTCCGTAGAGACACCACAATCATGCAATAAGCCAAGATCAAATGAGAACTGTATAGACCGATCACTAAAACCAAGCTGATGCGCTAACTGACTAGCAATATAGCCAACACGCTTCCCATGATTTGTATCATTCATCCCCACTAAAGAAACCGCTGTTTCAATAGCTATAACCATCTGTCGAAGATCAACATGCAATTCTGTAAAGGTCCCCATACATCACCATAATTTTATTATCACAAGTCACTAATTTAAATTGATGAATTCATCAATACAAGATCGGCCATAGCTGACATACATATGATTATGATAATTGAATTTAAAACCTTAACTCGTAAGATGGATGCGTAGGGCGGAAAAATATTAACGCACCCGCCACCCACCCTAAGCAACTGTCGGATTACGCTATTGCTGCATCCAACCTACCAGACGCTATCAAAAACTTAGCGCCCCCTAGTAAACATTCTGCACTTTATCTTACTCGTAAGACCAATACGCAATTCCGACAGACACCAAATTATCTAGCTTTGCTTACTTACAGTGGACGTAATCTACTTCTAACCCTGCTTTTTTCATACGATCAGCCGCTTTTTCTTCTGCAATAGCTACTTTTGTAGCATTTATTTTTAATGGAACCCCAACCACAGAACCATCGGCATAACCAGTACATGTATAAATTCCAGCATATGAAACAGAAGTGACTAACATCAACATTAAACCGGCAATAATTTTTTTCATTTTTAATATCTCCATGCTCTATAAATTAAAATAAACCAAACATTGGGCACGTTCAATGCTTGGCACAAAATCACAAACGAATTTGGTATTTTATTCTCATAATACCTTTAACTCGTATGATATATAAGTGATGCACCCACAAACCTTCTAAGAAAAT
>WTAG01000335.1 GCA_013139755.1 Methylomarinum sp.
CCAACATTCTCACCCAGAGATTGATGTCAGTTCTGAGGAAGCTGATGGCTTTTATGACGTGGTCTTGAAGGAAGTATCTAAAGATATATCATCCGAGATAAATATGTATTTTTTATTTCAATTAATGGCACATGATAGTGTGACTCTACCCGAAAATATCAAGATATGGATATCGTTAAAAAGTAGGGTAGTTTTTTCACAATTATGTAAGACTAAGCGAGAGTGTGACCTTGCATTTGCTGCATATTTAGCAGCAAAAGATCTAAAAAAACAAATTGATGAAGATGGTGATTTGCTAGAAGGTTTAGGTGATAAATTTTCTATAGGGAATAAAGCAGTCTTTATGGCTTATATCAGCGCGGCTGAACTTGGAAATATATTAGCTGCAAAGTGGATCGAAAACGAGTTGACCTCATATGGATTAGGTAAGTCTCTTGGCCAGGTTAATTCAGTCCAAGACTACGTTAGTTTATTTTCATATGCGAATAATTATGCGTAATTATTATTTCTGTAAATACTAGTGAAAATGGGTGAAAATAGTGATTAAGTCTATATTAACTGGATATTCATCGGAGTTGCTTTCAAGGGTAAAACCATCTACAAAAATATTAAAGAGTAAAGTCGATGCAACATGGACCAAGCTTATCAATGAGCGGATCTGCATCGGCATAACAGGTTTCAGTGGCAGTGGTAAATCTAGCTTTATCACCAGCTTAATATATCAATTATCAAACAGTGAACAAGCAAACCTCTCATCGTTCTCACCAGCCATCCAGGGCCGAATTAAGGGTGTAAAAATACTTACACTCGATGGACTAACTGATAACCTATTTCAGTACCAGCAAGGACTAAATTCCCTTTCATCTGATCCAGCCTCCTGGCCTGAATCAACTACAGATTTAAGCTCGTGCCTATTAGAAGTTAGCTACCAATCGCATAATAAAAGCTTCTTTTCAGGTGAATCGACAAATAGCAAAGTACTCATTGAAATTAGAGACTATCCTGGCGAATGGCTACTTGATATACCACTTTTAAATCAAAGTTATTACCAATGGTGCTTGGAATGCAACCATCGGTTCCAGCAGCCAGAGATTAAACCATTACTTGCTGAGTTACTAGATGACCTATCCCAAATAGACTTAATGGCTCAGATTGATGAGCAAACAATAAAACGACTGCATCAACGCTACGTCACATTCTTACAAAGCTGCAAACAAGCAGGTCTGAGTTTAATCCAGCCAGGCCGCTTTTTGCTACCAGGTAATGAGCCTAGTGACATTCTACCTTTTGTTCCACTGTTGGGAATTAATGAACTAACGGTTGAACTATTATCAGATGCATCTCAAGACTCTTACTTCAAACAAATGAAGACTAGATACGAGCAATATGTCGAAAATCAAGTGAAGCCTTTTTACGATGATTATTTTAACAACGTACATCGTCAAATTATCCTAGTTGATGTACTGAAGGGCTTAAGTAAAGGGGAAGCCTATTTAGAAGATATGCGCCTTGCCCTAGCCCGAGTAATGGACTCATATCACTATGGCCGCAATAACCTGTACCAACGCACCTTTAACCCACAAGTAGAGCAAATAGTATTTGTGGCAACAAAGATTGACCAAGTGCTACCTGAACAGCATGAAAATATTCGGTCTCTACTCTCATCTCTTGTTAGCCACGCTTACATAGAATCAAATGTAGAAGGCATCGATATGAGTTGTGAAGCTGTAGCAGCTGTTCGTTGCACAAAATTGATTAAAACAAACGATAAAATAGTACTCGAAGGTCATACCACCGAAGGTAAAAAAGGCGGTATGTTTCATCCTGATATACCGAGTACACTACCGAAAGGCAGTGACTGGCAGCAGTATAAAAACTGGCAAGTTCATCGACTTAGACCATTAGAAAATAAAGGCTTATTAGCTGGTGATAAACTAGAACATATCCGTATGGATACCGTGCTTAATCAGCTCATTGGAGATAAATTCAAATGACCAAACATACTAATGAGCACGACCCGTATTTTATACCACTCGATGAAAATGAACCGGTTGAGCTAATTACCCCAACTACACAACTACAAGATAATATCGATACCGCTGAGTTATTAAAGAATATTGCCTTGCCAGCGGCAAGCAATAAATACCTAAAGCCACTATTGATAGCTCTACTGACATTATTCATAGCAATTGTGACATGGGAAGCTATTCGCTTCTTCCAGGCGATATTCAGTTGGAATACACTGGCAGGCATAGTACTCACAGCATTGAGCCTGGCTCTATTAGTAGTAGCCATAATGGCATCCGTTACTACCTGGAGAAACAACCAGCAGATTAGATTAGTATTACGATTGAGAATTGATGCTGAGCGATATGTAAAAGAAAAAACATTTGGTCATGCAGCAGAGTTTATAGATGATTTAAAAGCTCTATATCAAGATAAGCCACAATTGCTACTGCTTAACCAGGTGACTAAACAGCTGCCGGATTACAGTAACGATGCAGAAGTTATCACTCACCTATCACGAATGTT
>WTAG01000316.1 GCA_013139755.1 Methylomarinum sp.
AGCCATAGTAAGCCCACCAAGTCCGGCAACAACCCCTAGTACAGGAAAACCGCTTAATATCGATGCAAAGACAAAAAACCCACTGCCAACAATAAATGCGGGTAAAAACACCGCTATAATTGCTGCAACCACGCCTCCAGCTTTATTTCCTCCCACAACTCCTGCAATTAGCGGCCCTATAATGGGTAACCAAAACAATCCTATCGATAGCAGCAGCATCCATACTATCGCCTTACCAATACTTCCTTTTTTAGGAGTAAGGATTTAAGAACTTCCGGAAATTTGGCGTAGAATGTTGGCTTCACAGGAGTGTTAATAAAATAGGCGAGCTTGGGGGCTACCTAACCATTTTATTTGCGCTTCTGTGGAGCCAAAAGACAAGTCAGGATTCGGAAGCTATTGAATCCTCACTCCTTATTAGCCTTCATCGCTTTTTTCAGCACAATGAATACACTGACTGGAAAAAGGAATTGCCTTTAAGCGTTCTTTTTTAATCGGCTGCCCACAGCTTAGACAAATACCAAACGTACCACCATCTATTCGCAATATTGCTTGTTTTATTTTCTCTATTTCAGTACGCGTACTATTTCCCAAAGCATCCAGCACCTCATCATTTTCTGCTTCAACTGCCTGTTCAGCAAAATCCTTTGAAAGAGGAGAATCAAGATGTTTTACATCATCGGTTATATGCTTAAGCCGGTCATCTAATTCCTCAAGTAAGTCAATAAGGTTTTCGCGCACCTGTTTAAAATCATTCATATCCTGCCCATTATTTATTAAATATACTCTGCGCGGTCAAGTTTTCGGCTTTCTATTGGCCAATTTTTGCTGCTAGCTGCGTAGCTAAAATAGTTGCATAACTTGCTATGTGCCTATTTTAGTGCCTTGCTCTCAACAAAAACCAACTCACTATAAAAACTAAAAACTTGACCGTATGGTGCATATGTCCGAGAAAAGCACCTACTAAAGCCGCTCACTCTATAAGTATTTTTCCATCCACCCAGCCCCTTTAAGCCTATGCTATACAATAAGAAGGAATCCAGCTGCGCTCAATCATATGCTCTGGCAATTCATTAAAATCAAATGCCTTACCATCTTCAATCATTTGCTTAACATCAAACAATTTACCAACTTCAGGGATATCATTAAAGAACATAGTGTAAAAAGGACTCACCAATGCTTTTGAAACTTTCATACCGATAGGTCCGATAAAGTTTCGTCTTTGTCCTACATGCGCAACTTCATCAATAGTAATTTCGTCTAGCAGTTCTTTTAAGCGCTCTCTTACTTCTGGTTCATCTACCAATACTTCATCAAATAAAGCATGTAAATGGCAGTAAAAAGTAACCCCCATTAACTCAGTAACAAATGCAGGTGTATCCATTAAAAAGCCAGGGAATTTTGGAAACTGCTCATAAATTTTTTCTTTAATAGGACCTAATGGCACCCATTCAACTTTATCTAATCCACAAGTCTTTAGCATCTCATCAAACAAACGCACATGACAAAATTCTTCAGCCAAATGCACACGACTAATTTTATCTTCGACGGTGTGAGAATTTGCCATATCAGGCACTGAATCCCAAGCACCTTTGATACCAACCCATTCATGACGAGCAAACTTGTAAATTCCAGTAAGCATTAAGGTCATACGATCTAATGATTCAATGTCGTCTTCTACTTCTACATAGTTACGATAAAATGCGTCAGGATCAGCTAATGGTGTACGCAATGAAACAGGATTATCCTGAAAATGCTTCAATCTAGCTCGTTTTTTCGCTAAATCCTTATCGTCTTCAAACAGCTCTCCACCATGTTGCTGAGTAAATTTCCAGTAATCTTCAAAATTTACTTTTCTTTGTTCTTCAGTAGCCGGTGAAAAAACCGACAAATACTTACCTGCTCCCATCTTAGGAAACTCCTCTTATGATTTAAACTGACTATTATTAGCCACTATTATCTGTCATCCCCTTACTAGGGGCAATTAATCATTTCCTGATAAGAACAATCAATAACAACCTTACTTATTATAATAATATAATTCTATTTTACTTAGTAATGTTTAATTTTTTATCTTTTACATCTACACTAACCACATCACCAGCGACAAAGTTACCTGCCAATATTTCATTAGCCAATAAATTTTCCAATTGGTTCTGAATTACTCTTTTTAGTGGCCTTGCCCCATAAACTGGATCAAAACCTGCTTCACCTATTAAGTCCAATGCCTGTTCGCTAATTTCAAAGCCAAGTTCTTTATCCAATAAGCGAGCTTTAAGATACTCAATCTGATTTTTGGCAATCGCTCTGATTTGTTCCTTACCTAATGGATGAAATACAACCGAATCATCTATCCTATTGATAAATTCAGGTCTAAATTGCATGGAAACAATTTCCATAACAGCCGCTTTCATCTCTTCATAATTTTCATCACCTGCTAATTCCTGAATTCGATCCGAACCTAAATTTGAGGTCATCACAACAACTGTATTTCTAAAATCAACGGTTCGCCCTTGACCATCCGTTAAACGGCCATCATCAAGCACTTGCAGCAATATATTAAAGACATCAGCATGCGCCTTTTCTACCTCATCCATTAAAATAACCGAATATGGTTTTCTGCGTACAGCCTCAGTCAAATACCCACCCTCCTCATAGCCGACATAACCTGGGGGCGCACCAATTAATCTCGCAACCGAATGTTTTTCCATAAATTCAGACATATCAATACGTACCATAGCTTCTTCGGTATCAAACATAAATGCAGCCAGAGCCTTACATAACTCTGTTTTACCCACACCGGTTGGCCCTAAGAACAGGAATGAACCATTCGGTCTATTCGGATCAGATAACCCTGCTCTAGATCTGCGAATGGCATTACTGACTGCTTTTAAAGCTTCTTGCTGACCAATAACACGCTGACTCAATTCAGCTTCCATACGAAGCAACTTGTCTCGTTCACCTTCCATCATTTTGGAAACCGGAATCCCTGTCCATTTAGAAACCACTTCGGCAATTTCTTCTTCTGTTACTTTATTTCGTAACAATGTCATATCCTGCATTTCAGCCTGAGAGGCCAAATCAAGTTCTTTCTCTAACTTTGGAATTTCACCATACTGAAGCTCCGACATCAAAGCCAAATCATTAGCTCGGCTTGCCGTTTCCAGCCTAAATCGTGCTTGCTCTAACTGTTCTTTAATCGATGCAGAGCCTTGCAAAGCCGCTTTTTCACCTTTCCAGATTTCTTCTAAATCAGAATATTCCTTTTCCAGTTCTGAGATTTCAGTTTCCAGGGTTTTCAAGCGCTTCTTAGAGGCTTTATCCGACTCATTTTTCATCGCTTCAGCTTCAATTTTTAATTGAATCAAGCGTCTATCCAGCTTATCCATCACTTCTGGCTTAGAATCAATTTCCATCCGAATTCGGCTAGCCGCTTCATCAATTAAATCAATGGCTTTATCCGGTAATTGTCTATCAGAAATATAACGATGCGATAAGCTCGCCGCAGCAACAATTGCAGGATCGGTAATATCAACACCATGATGCACCTCATAGCGTTCTTTTAAGCCTCGCAAAATTGCAACCGTGTCTTCAACGCAGGGTTCGTCAACCTGAATCTTTTGGAAGCGACGCTCTAAAGCGGCATCTTTTTCAATATATTGCCTATATTCATCCAATGTTGTGGCACCGACACAATGTAATTCACCTCGCGCCAAAGCTGGTTTTAGCATGTTACCAGCATCCATAGCACCATCCGCCTTGCCTGCACCCACCATGGTGTGTAGCTCATCAATAAACAGAATGACCTGGCCTTCACATTTGGCAATATCATTCAACACGGCTTTAAGACGTTCTTCAAATTCACCGCGAAACTTTGCGCCTGCAATTAACGCCGCCATATCTAAAGATAAAACCTGCTTACCTTTTATGCCTTCAGGTACTTCACCGTTAACAATACGTTGCGCTAAACCTTCGACAATTGCTGTTTTACCGACGCCTGGCTCACCAATCAATACAGGGTTATTTTTAGTTCTGCGTTGTAATACCTGAATAGTTCTACGAATCTCATCATCTCGACCAATAACAGGATCTAACTTGCCTTGCTCAGCTCTTTTGGTCAGATTAGTAGTATATTTTTTTAACGCCTGCCTTTGGTCTTCTGCATTGGCATCATCCACGGGCTGACCACCACGTAAGTTATCAATCGCTTGTTCTATTGCCTGCTTATTTACACCATGTTTCTTCAATAAAGCTTGCATAGCACCTTTGGCTTCACAAGCCGCCAACAAAAACAGCTCACTGGAAATAAAGTTATCTTGGCGTTGTTGAGCAAACTTATCGGTTAAATTTAACATACGAGATAATTCATTCGATAACTGAACATCTCCGCCAGTACCGGAAACAGTAGCTAGTTTTGTAATCTCTTCTGCAATCTCTGCTCGCAATGCACTCACATTAACCGCTGTTTGTATCAGTAATGGTTTAATACTTCCGCCATCCTGGTCTATCAATGCAAGCATCACATGTAACGGTTCAATAAATTGCTGATCTTTACCTACAGCTAAACTTTGAGCATCACCTAAGGCTTGTTGAAATTTACTGGTTAATTTATCCATTCTCATGATGTATACCTTTTTTAATAGATTTAATTAGTTAGCTCTAATATGGGGAACAGCAGAATAGTTTTCAAGCTAGAGACCATTTATCTCGCTTAAATGGTTCTATAAGAAGGGATTATAAAAGAGAGGACATGAAACGAATAGTGCCTCATGCAGAGACACTATCTGTAATGCTGCTACAGCATTAAATTGAAAGCCTATTTTTTCAGTTTGGCCATTCTTCCCTGAGCCAGATACATAGGGTTAATACACTTGAGATAAAAGATAACAAACACTGTTCCTACCACTAACAATCCAGCCCTAAGCAAACGCTTTACAAGGAGAGCATGAGGACGTAAATAACTTAAAAAAGACATCATTCTTTCAAACTTTGGCGCCAAAATAGTCATCAACCATAAAACAATCGCCGTAATTATCCCAATCACGGTGTAAGAACTATTTAGAACAGGTTTAATAAAAGGCTCCCAAGAATACCCAAGAACAGCTAAAACCACTAAAACAATAGGAATCCAAAGCCACGGGAAAACTTGCAAAGCTTTACCAAAAACATGTTGAGAGACGCCTAATTGTTTAAGGTAATCAGGATTAGATAATGGAGTTTTCATAAATTCAGCAATTTGTAAAAATCTCCAGCCATCTTCTGGCTGTGATTCAGCATCACCAAATTTTGCCAAATCGTCTTTACTCATCTGATAAGCATCTAACATCAAAGAATAGGCTTCTACTTCTGTAAAGGCATCTAGATCAGTACGCATTAGGGACAACTTTTCCTGTACTACTGGGTCAACACCAAATTTGTCAGAGGTGGGCGGAATAATCTCATCCTCTTGAGCAGGAACACCATCTTGATCATTCCAACTAATAATTCTCTCACCCAATCCTTTACGCAAATCAATAAAAACAATATTGTCTTCGCCTTTACTATCTATCAAATGCAGCAAACTTTCGGTACGAACACGATCCTGCAACACACTACTTACGCGCAAAAGCACCGAAACAGGATCAGTATCAACTTCGTTCTCCATACCCATTTGCCCAGAAGCATCACTGACTATAAAACGAGTGCAGTTATTTTTTAATAAGCTTTCTATCCCTTGGTTATCAAACACGCCTCCATCAACCAACTGTGGCACAATCTTTTCATCTTCATTTTTGTCAAAATAAAGATTGCTTACGGCTAAAGGCGTGAACAAAGCAGGTACACAAGCAGAAGCCGCTACAGCATGTCCTAAAGGAAAATCCTGCTGTGCTACCACCATATTCTGATAGCCTGTTGCTCTACGTAAACGAATAGGCTTTTTATCAATACGAATATTTGATTTTCGAGTAGCCGGCTCGCCCATTGTTTTTGCAGTAAATTGCCAGTTACGCCCACCATTGAGAGTAGTCGAATTCAGGACAAGAATAGGCACTTTCGCAACCCGATCATCATTATTCTCATCAGGATGAAAATGATCAGGGCCACCCAGCGGTTGAATCTTCAGCTTACGCATTTCCACAGGATTACCTAAATTGTCTACCACCGATTGATAGAGATATTCATTGTAAAGCTCAGCAATACGGTCACTACGAGAGTAGTCTGCTTCTTTCATCTTGATATTTTTTCTAATATCAGCAAGAACACTCATGCGAATATTCTTTTCTGTTGTCTTTAAAAAGTCCACCTCAATAATTTTAATAATATCAATGTAATCTTGATCAGTAATTTCCTTATCAGGTTTTGTTTCTAAAAGTTTTTTTAAGTGCAAATAATATAAAGCACCAACAATGGAACCACCCGACACCGTTGAAATAACAGCTACCGACTTAAGCAGACCTTGTTCGGCCATTTGCGCCAAAAGACCTATGTGAAAAAAAGAAGCTCTAAGCCCCCCACCTGAAAGTGCTAAACCTATTTTTTCTGGAGATTGTTCTGTCATAGTTGATTCCTTGGTTTATTAGAGAGCGACTTCTTAACATAGCAAGCCTATGTATTATTTATATGATTTATGACCCTTTTATATTTTTCTCGTATTCATCCATACTATGGTCAGTTATTCCATCAGCTGGGTTTAAGTGAAAAGAACTTTCTAAACGCCCTTCAAGCCCATCCCAAAATACATTCCACCAATTTAACTCTTTATCATGGAGTAATTTGCCATCATTATCAAAATATATTAATGAACCTACGTGTGAATAAGTAATACTAAGAGGAACTCTCGTAACCACATCATTATTATTAACAAATCGATAAACACAAGCATTATCATAATTAAAATTCTTAGCAAACCGATGACTGCCAACACGAGGAGAGCCGAATGTATACAAACCACTAACATTCAACGGCTCCTCATTTGTTTGAATTAACCCCGTAGCTAAAGTAGCAAGTGCTGCTCCTAAACTATGCCCTGTTAGCCAAATTGTTTGATTATTATCTCTAACATCATCTATAGCCTCCTCTATATTTGACCATATATAACTTAAAGCCTTTGAGAACCCACGATGAACATCCCCATAGGGACCAGAAGTTTTCCTTACTTTAGCATCTGTAACCCAATCTTTTAATTTATCTGGCTCAGTGCCTCGAAAAGCAATAATAATTTTTTCATCATCAACAGCTAAAAAAGCTTGGGTGCCATGAGAATCAAAAAACATTATTTTCTGTTTTTCAAATCCCCAGCTTTCAATAGTATTTATAACGTCAGGATCATTAAAATCATCGTACACAAGGTTTGAAGCTGCCGCCAAAAATTTTGCATTTTCAACAGAATAACCGAAAGCTTTAACATTAAATTTCATTTGATTCCCCTTTTATAAAAGATTAGGCACTACAGATTGGAGCCCATATGTAGGGTTGGGTTTCGTACCTAAACCCAACCTACCGAGCTACCACACTTTAAAAAATCGATCAGATGACAATGCTCTTTGCTTTTTTTCAAAACCTAATCGTTCAGCTTTAAGCTGTGCCTCAGCAAGTTTTCTTTGTTCGTCAACGTTTATATCTGCATGTTGCTCTTGGCGTTTCTTCCCGTCCTCAAGAAGTTTTGTTGCATTAAATTTCGTTGGAATCTCATCTGTGATAGTTGAGCCCCCTCCTTGAAGCTTCGCAAGCACTGCTTTCAACCGTTTATTTTCATTCTTCAAGTCAATTATTAATCTTGATTGAAGCTCTAGTTGCTTAATAATCAATGCTAGTTGAGATTCGATTTCATTAGGTACAGATA
>WTAG01000660.1 GCA_013139755.1 Methylomarinum sp.
TTTAATCTTTCAGCAACAAGGATTTTTTCGTTCCCTTATTCAAAGTGTGATGGGCACGCTATCGCTTTGCCCACCCTACACAAATAATTATCGAAGTATTTTATGCACGTCTCTTAGATCGCTTTAATCAGCGGCTGTAAATAAGACCAGCCTATAATTTTAGAGATTAAACACTTAATTCACGGTATCCAGAGTTGTAATACATCAATGGCTCGCCATCACGACAAGAAACAGCTTTAACTTCACCAATAATAACCCAATGCGTTCCCGCTTGTACCTGATCAACTACAGTACATTCAAGTGATGCCAATGCATCATCAATCACTGGAGTGCCTATCTCACCTTCATGCCACGCAACATTAGCAAAACGTTCTTCCTGACTTGCCCCGCCTGCAAACTGATTAGAAATTTCTTGTTGATCAGCTTTTAGAATATTAACTGCAAAGGTTTTACCCTCTAAAACAGCATCACCTGTATCAGCCGTCTTATTAATACAGACCAAAATTTGTGGTGGATCTAATGAAACACTGCTAAATGAAGTCGCTGTCATCCCTTTTAATCCAAAACTTTCAGATTTTGAAGTAACCACGGTGACGCCACTCGCCCACAACTTAAGTGCGTTTTTAAAATCTTGCTCACTAACTGACATAACCTTTCCTCATTTAATTTATTATCCCATATATGGACATTGATAATCGGAAGTGAGGCTAAAGCCTCACTTCCCAGAGAGAATCTGCTGCATTATCTTTTCTTTATATAAAGATCGGTAATTGATCCGGTAATAATTTCAGAAGCAAAAGCAAAGGTCTCAGATAATGATGGATGAGGGTGTATTGATAAACCAATATCCTCGGCATCTGCACCCATTTCTAGTGCTAAGACAGCCTCTGCGATTAATTCTCCCGCATTCGGCCCAACCATTCCAGCACCTAAAATTCTACCTGTTTCTTTTTCACATAAGATTTTTGTTAAACCTTCATTTCTTCCTAAACTCAATGAACGTCCACTGGCAGCCCAAGGGAAAGTCCCTTTATCATATTCAATACCCTCTTTTTTGGCTTGATTCTCAGTCAAGCCCATCCAGGTTACTTCTGGATCTGTATAAGCTACCGAAGGAATAGTCAATGCATCAAAAGCCGCTTTCTCTCCAGAAATAACCTCCGCCGCCACTTTACCTTCATGTGCCGCTTTATGCGCCAACATAGGATTGCCAACAATATCACCTATGGCAAAAATATGATCAACATTGGTTCTTTGCTGCTCATCGACACTGATAAAGCCCATTTCATCAACATTGACACCGGCTTTATCCGCAGCAATTTTTAAACCATTAGGTCTACGGCCAACAGCAACTAGCACAGCATCAAATGTTTCAGCTTCTGGTGCTGTATCACCCGAAAAAGTAACTTTTAAACCTTTTTTAAGCGGTTTAATTTCTTCGACTTTGGTATCTAACCAGATATTTTGATATTGTTTTTTAATGCGCTTATGTAAAGGACGAACTAAATCTGAATCACAACCAGGAATAATCTGATCCATCAATTCAACAACGCTGATTTCAGACCCTAAAGCATGATAAACCGTTGCCATTTCCAAACCAATAATACCGCCACCAACAATCAATAACTTCTTAGGAATTTCTGTCAGATTAAGTGCATCAGTTGAATCCCATAAACGCGGATCATCATTAGGAAATACAGGAATTTTAGTCGCTTGAGACCCTGCTGCAATAATAGCGTTATCAAAGGTAATCGTTTGAGAACCATTATCGCCTTCAACAAGCAATGAATTAGCCGACTGAAAAGAACCTACACCTTGAACAACTGTAATATCACGTTGTTTAGCCAAACCAGCCAAGCCCGTATTTAATGATTTTGAAACACTTTCTTTCCAGCTTCGGATCTTATCCAAATCTATTTTAGGCTTTCCAAAGGAAATACCGTGACTTTCTGATTCTTCTGCTTCATGGATAATATGCGCCAAATGCAATAAGGCTTTTGATGGTATACACCCTACATTAAGACACACGCCACCAATGACGGGATAACGCTCAACCAATGTGACCTTTTTACCTAAATCAGCAGCACGGAAAGCCGCTGTATAGCCGCCTGGCCCACCACCTAAAATGACAACTTCTGTATGCATATCAGACATAATTATTCCCTGTTTACAATAATAAACGACGAATATCACCCAGGTACTGGGCAATAGCGACTAAAAAGCGTGCCGCCTCGGCACCGTCAACCACACGGTGATCATATGTTAAGTCTAGCGGTAACATTAAGCGAGGCTCAAACTCACTGCCATTCCAAACAGGCTGCATTTTAGAGCGTGTTACCCCAAGAATAGCAACCTCAGGTGCATTTACAATAGGTGTAAACGCTGTTCCACCTATGCCACCTAAGCTTGAAATAGACATGGTTCCACCTTGCATAGCTGCGGGAGGTAATTTTCCCTCTCTGGCTTTAGCACTTAAATCAGTCAATGCTTCTGACAATTGATTTAAAGACATTTTATCTGCATCACGAATCACTGGCACCATTAAACCATTAGGTGTTTCAACCGCGATACCAATATTAAAGAACTTCTTAAGAACTAAAGATTGTCCATCAGCAGAAAGTGAACTATTAAATTGTGGATACTGTTTAAGTGCAGCAGTTAAGGCTTTGATAATAAAAACCAAACCCGTTAATTTAACTTCTGGTTTTCCTGAATTATGTGCTTGTCTGAAATTTTCCATTTCAGTGATATCAGCTTCTTCATGTTGAGTAACCATAGGTAAGTTTAGACAAACTCTTACCATATGTTCGCCTGTTAAGCGTTTTATTTTACTCATTGGCTGAATGTCAATTTCACCAAACTGAGAAAAATCTACTTCTGGAATAGCTGGAATACCCGCCCCAGTACCTTGTGAAACAGTACCAGACATAACTTTCTTAACAAATGCTTGCACATCTTCTTTCAGAATACGACCTTTTCGGCCACTGCCTTCTGAAATACGCGCTAAATCAACACCCAATTCTCTAGCAAAGGCTCTAACACTTGGTGTAGCATGGGCTTTACTATTACTAACAACAGCCTCAGTCACAGTCGGAGCTGGCTTTTTAGCAACTTGAACAGGTTCAGGTTTAACCTCAGCAACCTTTTCTTCTACCACCGCTTCAACTTGTTCTACTGCAACCGTCTCCCCCGCCGCAGCTGGTCTTACCATAGCGACTAAAGAACCTTGTGAAACTTTATCGCCCACTTTGATAATCACATCCTGAATTGTACCCGCCATACTTGCTGGTAAATCCATAGTCGCTTTATCACTTTCCATCACCGCCAGCGTTTGCTCATTCTCAACCGCATCGCCAGGTTGTACCATAATCTCGACGATCTCAACTTCGTCGGCACCACCTAAATCGGGTATTTTTATTTCAATCAAATCACTCATTATTTAAACCAACCAAGGTGCCGTTACTTCAGGGTTAATATCATATTTTGCAATCGCCACATCCACTTTAGCCAAATCGAATTCACCATTATCAGCTAAACTTTTGAGTGCAGCTATCACAATATGGTAACGATTGACTTCAAAGAAACTGCGTAAATTTTCACGTGTATCAGAACGACCAAAACCATCAGTACCAAGCACTGTATAAGGTGCAGATATATAAGCTCTAATTTGTTCAGCAAAGGCACGGATATAATCTGTACTCGCTATCACAGGGCCTTTGGCATTCTCTAAACAACGAGAAACATGTGATTGTTTTTGTGTTTCCATTGGGTGTAATCTATTCCAACGCTCACAAGACTGACCATCTCTACTCAACTCGTTAAAACTTGGGCAACTCCATAAGTCGGCTTCAACCCCCCAATCATCACGTAACAGTTCCGCCGCAGCAACTGACTCTCTGAAAATAGTACCTGAACCAATCAATTGTACGCGTGGAGAGTCATTATCCGCACCTGCTTGAAACTTATACATCCCTTTCAGAATGTCTTCTTCAGTACCTGCCGGTAATGCAGGTTGCTCATAATTTTCATTCATCACAGTAATGTAATAGAAAATATTTTCCTGATCAACATACATCCTTTTCATACCATCTTGAATGATCACCGCTACTTCATAAGCATAGGTTGGATCATAAGACACACAGTTAGGCACTGTCGCAGCAAAAACCTGGCTATGACCATCTTCATGCTGTAAACCTTCACCATTTAATGTGGTTCTACCAGCTGTTGCTCCTAATAAAAAGCCTCTAGTACATTGATCACCAGCAGCCCAAATAAGATCAGCTACACGTTGAAAACCGAACATTGAATAAAAGATATAAAAAGGAATCATCGGTACGCCATGCGTTGAATAGGATGTACCTGCGGCAATCCAGTCGCACATACCACCCGCTTCGTTAATCCCTTCCTGTAAAACCTGACCGTGTTTATCTTCTTTGTAGTACATCAGTTGCTCCGCATCTTGCGGTGTATACAACTGACCTACTTGTGACCATATACCTAATTGACGGAACATGCCCTCCATACCAAAGGTACGCGATTCATCAGGTACAATCGGTACGATACGTTTACCAATATTTTTGTCTTTAACTAAAATACCCAGCATACGAACAAAAGCCATAGTTGATGAACTTTCGTGTCCCTCGCCTGTTCCTGCCAACAAAGGCTTAAAATCCGCTAGAGCGGGTACATCTAGAGGTATCGTTTGAGTACGTCTAGATGGAATAAAACCACCTAATTGCTTACGCCTTTCCAGCATGTAATTTAGCTCAGCTGAACCTTGTTCAAACTTCAGATAAGGTAAGTTTTCTATTTCATCATCCTTCACAGGTAAAGCATACTTCTCTTTAAACCGGCGTAATGAGTCCATGCTCATTTTTTTCTGTTGATGCGAAGTATTTTGCGCTTCTCCAGATGACCCCATACCATAACCTTTAATGGTTTTGGCTAAAATAACAGTAGGCTGA
Source organism: Methylomarinum sp. (assembly GCA_013139755.1). The sequence goes on from WTAG01000660.1 coordinate 4,965, forward strand.
CCTTTATGATTAACTGCTTTATTATAGGCTGTAAAAACTTTAGCAGGATCATGTCCCCCTCTGTTCAAGCCCCAGATATCCTCGTCAGAATAGTCTCTGACCATCTTTTTTAATTCTGGCGTGTTAAAAAAGAACTCACGAACATAAGCCCCATCTTTAGACTTAAATGTTTGATAGTCTCCATCCACACATTCCATCATACGCTTAGCAAGCAGGCCTTCTTTATCACGTGCAAATAAAGCATCCCATAAATGTCCCCATACGACTTTGATGACATTCCAGCCAGCACCACGGAATTCACCTTCTAATTCCTGAATGATTTTTCCGTTACCACGAACAGGCCCATCAAGGCGCTGTAGGTTACAGTTAACAACAAAAATCAGATTATCCAGTTTTTCCCTACCCGCCATACCGATAGCACCTAAGGATTCTGGCTCATCTGTTTCGCCATCACCCAAAAATGCCCACACTTTACGTTCAGAAGTATCTGCAAAACCACGACCTTGAATGTAACGCATAAAGCGAGCCTGGTAAATCGCCATAATAGGTCCCAGACCCATTGATACCGTCGGAAATTGCCAAAAATCAGGCATTAACCAAGGATGCGGGTAAGAAGGTAAACCGTTGCCGTTGACTTCTTGACGAAAACCATCGAGTTGTTCAGCTGTTAATCGACCTTGTAAAAAGGCTTGGGCATACATGCCCGGAGCAGAATGTCCCTGGGTAAAAACAAGATCGCCTTCTCGTGTTTCAGAATTACCATGCCAAAAATGGTTTTGGCCAACATCATACAATGTTGCTGCTGAAGCAAAACTGGCAATATGTCCACCAACATTAGTATGTTTATTTGCCCGTAATACCATCATCATGGCATTCCAACGGACATAAGAGCGTACTTTTTGCTCTATCGTAGTGTCGCCAGGGAATTGAGGCTGCTCTTCTACGGGAATCGTATTAAAATACTCAGTATTAGCACTAAACGGTGTGTCTGATCCGGATTTCCTTGCAGCTGCCAACAACTGTTCAACAAGGAAATGTGCTCGTTCCTTCCCTTCTCTTTCTAGAACAGACTGTAAAGCATCAATCCATTCCTGCGTTTCAATTGGATCAACATCTTCCTGATCCGAGCCATCCGTAATTAACATTTTATTCATTAAAAACTCCCGTTTTCACCCTCTATTATTGCTACTATCCCTTATTTTCTAATCAAGGATAGTTTGATTTGTGTAATTATACCGAAAATACAAGCATCAATGTACTAAAGCTGAAGATATATAACTAGACTTATGACAAACATCTCACAACTCCTCAAACATGACCGTGATTACGTATGGCACCCATACAGTGCAATAGCTGCCGACCAACCCATTTACCCCGTAAAATCAGCACATGGCGTACGCATTACCCTATCCGATGGTCGTGAATTAATTGATGGTATGTCTTCATGGTGGAGTGCTATTCATGGTTACAACCATCCAGCGATGAACCAGGCAATAAGCCAGCAACTCCAAGATATGTCACACATTATGTTTGGCGGTTTAACCCACCAGCCTGCTGTTGAGCTAGCTACCCAGCTGGTGGATATGACACCTGAATCCCTTAAAACCGTGTTTTTCGTTGACTCTGGTTCAGTGGCTGTTGAAGTAGCAATGAAAATGGCAATTCAATATTGGTACGCTAAAAAACAAGCCAACAAACAAAAAATGCTCAGCATTAGTCATGGTTATCATGGCGATACTTTTGGGGCAATGTCTGTCAGTGACCCTGACAACGGTATGCATAGCTTATTTTCAGATGCCCTGATACCGCAGTATTTTGCTGATGCACCCACGTCTAAATTTGATCAACCCTGTACAGATG
>WTAG01000662.1 GCA_013139755.1 Methylomarinum sp.
ATATCATAAACTCGGCCGCAAGCGACCGAGTTTGACAACGCCTCAGCTGAATTGATTTGAAAACCATTGGTTTTCAATCTTTCCGACCGATGTGTCGGAGGCAAGCCTCCGAGTTTTGCTTCGCGATCAGTCTTGAGTTTAGAGAAAAACTCACTTCTTATTGGGTCAATTTAGAAGGTCCTGGAAAAAGGCTTTTCCAAAGGCACACAAAGGAAAAGCCTTATTTTTAATAAAATAATCTTACATTTCTAATTTACCAGCTCTACATTCAGCCAATCTAGTTTTCAATTTATCAGCCCAATAGTCATAAGAAGCTTCAACTTTTCCCCAGCTATTAAATTTCTTCGTCCAGTTTTTACCACCAGCCCGCTTATCAACACCCATCATTAATGGTTTTCGTGTTACAGAGTCTTCAATTGAAAATTCAACCGCAGTTTCACCGACAAAAGTTCCTGAGCCGAATGCCATTTGCTTAATACCTGACATTGCCACCGTCCCCGGATGAATAGAGGTTAAAGCATCAAGTGCTACCCATGAACCTTCAGCCTCTGTGATTGCACCTCTAAAACGCATCACACCAGGTCCAGGTTGGCTAACTATTTGATAATCACTACTAAGTGCTTTTTTTATCGATTGATATAGATAGCTTTTCAAATGCTGACGATCTTCAACTGACACGTCCTCAACACTAGACTCAGCTTTCACCCAAATAGTAATGGGTTCTAACAAAACTTTATTGTAATTCTTACATAACTTATTTACATCAGGATGTCGATAAACCAATAAAGCTTGGTCGTCTCCGCCTTCTTTCAGCATGTGATATGCACCCAAAAAACCTGCTGGCTCAACTACGTTTGCCTGATAGGTTGTTGCACAACCTGTAGCCAATACGCTAGCAGATAATAATGTTAATGTTTTTATATTCATTTCTACACCTTCATTTAATAGTTAAAATAAACAAACAGTCCATTGTCTTACATGAAAAAAATGGTACTGATTTCAATGTTCCGTTAGTGACTCAAGGTTTAAGGTGCAACATAATCGATGGTCTGCTCTATCCACATTCTGTCATCTTCAGGCATAGCAAGAGATCCTGTTTCACGACAACTTTTCATACGTACTCCCATTCTGTCACGCCATAATCGAAAGCCATCAACCACATCCCCCCATCTATTCATTGGATCAAGGTTCCCGCCCAATCTACCAACTACCTTATCTACAGCGGCGAAAAGACGTTCACCAGTTTCCGAGTCTAAAATTTCCATTTCTCCTGATAATTCCCCAAGAAATGGCCACTTACCTGTACCCATTCCCCATACTGTAGAACCCATCCAAGCATAAGGCGCCACTGCGAGTACATCTGCCAATAAAACATTCGCTTTAGCTGCGTCCGTTACAGCCCCTCTTACTCTCAGGACACCCGGTCCAACTTGGTCAACAATCTCAAATTGTCCTTTCCTCATAGCATCGTAAAGAGTTCCCCATGCCATAGTCATTAGCATCTTTTTGTCTTTAGGGTCCAATTCGGCCAATTCAGAATTTTCTCCTTTAGCCCATAGTGAAACGGGGTCAATCATTACCTTTGTATAATTATTACATTGTGCCTTCGGGTTTATATAAAGGTACAAAGCTTCATTACTTTTTCCTTGTTTAAATTCCGAATAATCACCCAGAAAACCGGTTTTTTCAACACGCCTAGCCTGTTTTCCAGCACAACCTAAAACCAACATCACCACGCTAAGTAATAAGGCTAGTATTATTATTTTATTATTATTCATAATTTTTCCTTATTGTTACGCTTTAATAAACAGCTTTAGTTTAACTTACCAATCATATTGTTAAGTTTTGCTAACACTGCTGGGAACTTGAATTTTATAAAAAATCGCATACAAAACAGGCACCACAACCATGGTCAAAATAGTACCAAAGGCCAGACCAAACATGATCGTCACCGCCATGGACACCCAAAAACCATCTTGTAGTAAAGGTGCCATACCAAATACAGTGGTCGCTGCGGCGTTAACCACTGGACTCAATCTTGATACTGCGGCTTCTACCACCGCATTAAAAGCAGTCATTCCATCTTCCAGATTTAATGTAACCTGATCAAGTAAAACTATGGCATTTTTAATCATCATCCCAGCTAAACTCATGGCACCCAATACGGCCATAAAACCGAAAGCAGTGCCTGTGCCCAGTAGCCCAAAAGTGATACCGATCAACGCAAAAGGAATAACTAGAAAGATAATCAAAGGTGGTCTATATGCATTAAATAGGACGATAATAATGAATGTCATAATAATCAAAGCCGGTACCATTCCGGGTTTCAAACCGTTTTGAGACGTTGTTGAGCTATCATATTCACCCTGCCATTCCAGTTTATAACCAGGCGGTAATTTGATTGCTTCAAAACCAGCTAATACATCAGCTCTCAATGTTGGTGTTGTTACACCAGCCTTGGGTGAAGCTTGAACTGTAATTGCCCTACGTCGATCCCAGCGCCAGATTACGGGATCTTCCCATGCGATATCAATTGACTTAGTTATTTGGGATAAAGGCACCGCATCAACACCATAAGGTGAAAGCACTTGCAAAGATTCAAGGTTTGTTGCCGCTTGTTTACGCTCAGTTTCATTATGTCTCAAAACTATCGGGATTAAATCATCACCTTGTCGAAACTGACCCACAGTGACACCATCAAAAGATCGTTTTGATGACCTAGCAACATCATCTCTGGAGATTCCACTCCAACGGCCACGTGCCTGATCATATTCAGGTACCACTTTTTTCACTCGCTGCCGCCAGTTAGTTCTGGCTTCCAAGGTGTAAGGACTTTGTTCAAGCAATGCCAATCCTTGATTGGCCAATGAACGCAATTCTTCAGGGTCTGCCTCTGCAGGACCGCTAAACCGTGCTTCAAATTTCCAATCATTAAAACTACCTACTGGATACTTGCGAACTCGGATTAAGGCATCAGGATAATTTTCTGCAAACCAAGGCGTCATTTCTGCAATGACATCATCCACGCCTTGCAAACTTTTAGTGTTGACAACTAACTGAGCATAAGAAGAATGCGGTGATTCCGGGTTCACCGGCAAATAAAAGCGTGGAGGCCCTTGTCCTATAAAAGCACTGACACTGTCCACTTGAGAATGCGCCTGCAACTTATCTTCTATGTCTCGCAGGTTGGATGACACTTGTTCAATTATGCTGCCTTCAGGTTCCCAGTAATCTATCATTATCTGTTGTCTTGAAGACTCTGGGAAAAATATTACCGGAACATAACGAAAACCAATAACTGAGAGGACTAACAGTCCCACCATAGAGCCCATAAATATAACTCTATATTTAATTAAACCCGTTAATAAGCCTCTAAATTTCTGATAAAAAGCACTACCGTAGATATCTTCATCGTCTCCTTTTTCTGGGTCAGGTAACATGGCCATACACATCAGCGGCGTTACGGTTTGTGATAATACCCAGCTAAACATCAACGAGATAAAAACCACGGTAAAAAGACTGCCTGCATACTCACCAGTACTTGCTGTAGATGTAAAGATCGGATAAAAAGCCATACAAGCCACAACTGTAGCACCTAATAATGGCCAGGAAGGTACGCTAGCCGCTTCAATGGCAGCCTGTCTTCTTTCTACGCCTTGTTTTAGTTTAACGATAAAGCCATCGACAATAACAATGGCATTGTCCACCATCATCCCCATTGAAATAATTAATGCGCCCAGTGAAACACGTTGCAAATCAATGCCAGCAATGGTCATTACAATAAATGTACCCAATATTGCGACGACCAATCCACTAACACCAATAATGATGCCAACGCGAATTCCCATACTAACAGCCAGCACAATAAGAACAATGATTACTGCTTCAACCAGATTAATCATAAAGGCTTTAATAGATTCGGCAACAGAATCTGATTGCCAGGAAACCTTGTTTATTTCTATCCCTATCGGTAAATTTTCCTGTAATTCGGCCAGTCTTTGGTCTATCGCCTTACCGACTGTTACCACATTAGTTCCACCAATAGGCGCTAATGCCATCGCTATAGAAGGCTGCCCATTAAAACGCATAAGTTGTCTAGCAGGTTCTGCATAACCTTCACTGACTGTGACTACATCTTTAATATGTAGCAATTCGTTTTTACCCCTGGGATCCAGTTGCGATGCAGTGACGGTTAATTCAGCAATATCCTGCGCCTGTTCAAATGCCCCCGTAGGTGCCACACGTAAACGTTCATCCTGAATTTCTAAATAGCCTGCATCAACAATTTTATTTTGCAGTTGTAATGTTTTCTGTAAATCAGCAGCAGTCAAACCCATGGTCGCTAATTGACTTTGCGAACCATCCAGCTAAATACGTTTATCCTGGGCACCCCACAAATCAACCCTGGCAACGCCTTGTACCAGGCTAAGTTCTTTACGTAATTGTTTTACATAAGATTCCAGTTCAGCATAGGTATAGCCATCACCGGTAACCGATAATAAAAACCCAAAAACATAACCAAAATCATCACCTACCGAGGGTTTACTGGTACCTGGTGGTAAAGTATGCTGAATATCTCCAATTTTTTTTCGTAGCACATCCCATGTCTGGGGCAATTTATCCGCCCATATTTCATCTTTAATATCGACCTTGATGATGGATAAACCAGGACGAGATTCTGAATAGATATTTTTAATCTCCTGCATTTCCTGAAGTTTTAACTCTATGCGATCTGTCACTTCAAGTTCAACCTGTTCAGCACTCGCTCCAGGGTAAACCGTGGTAATAGCCGCTGTTTTAACGCTAAATTCGGGGTCTTCCAGCCAACCTAAGTTAAAAAAACTGGCGATTCCAGCAACTATAATTAAAAAAGTAGCAAAATAAGTAACCGGCTTTTTATCTATGGCAAGTTCAACAAGACTCATGACTTATTGCTCCTTATCTTGCATTATTCTAACTTTCATACCTTCGCGAATAAAATGAACACCTGCGGTTGCTACCCAGTCACCCGTTTTAAGTCCATCCGTAATAACCAGGCCTGTTGAAATAATTTTTCCTAACGTAACTGCTTGGCGATGTGTTAACCCCGTGGCTTCATTTATCACCCATACATAAGATTTATTGTTATCAGCAGGTGAATAGACAGCGGATACTGGTACTTGAATCCCTTTGGTCTGAACCATCTTATTAGGTGCCTTATCTGAAGCTCTACCCCGGGCTTTACCCGCCATACCCGGCAATATTTTTATGTCTTTTGGCTGCTCCATAATCAGAGTAACTGGATAGGTACGCGTAGTAGATGATGCTTCCGTACCAATTTCCTTAACAGCTGCTGAAATTTCATGATCTGGGAAAGCGTCAAATATAACCGTAATATTTTCTGCGTAGGGTACTAATGAAATTTTTGACTCAGGAATATCAATAATCATTTCTATCTGTGATAAATCAACTAGCCTGGCAACTTGTTGCTTTGCTTGTACTGCCTGAAAATTCTCCACATAAAGTTCAGATATGTATCCTGAAAAAGGGGCTTTCAATTCGGTGTCAGCCAAGGCTTTGACGGCTTTATCCCGCTCTGCACTGGTGACCCGTGCTTCGGCATTTAGACGGTCATACTCTGACTTAGAAATAAAGTTTTTCTTAATCAGCTCTTTTGCACGATTAAAATTTGCGTAGGCATTTTGCACATTCGCTCTGGCTTCTGCCACATTGCTACGAAAATCACGTGAATCTAAACTGGCGATTAGCTGGCCTTTAGCAATATTTTCACCCACTTTAACCGGGCGTTTATTAAGTGTACCACTCACATCAAATGCGAGATTCACTTCACGTACCGCTTTTGCTCGACCCGGAAAATCACGGCCTTTTAGTTGCTCGGCATCACCCACTTTAATAGCGCGGACTGGACGAATGATTTCAACCTGTTCAGGTTGATCGTCTGCACAACCTACTATTCCAAATAAGAAAATCAACAAAATTAGCGTTATTTTTTCTTTTTTTCCCTGCATTATTTTCACCATGAGATATGTTTATTCAAACTCTAACATCAAAGCTAACCTTAGCGTACCGTATAATTATTCCGTATACTAGAGTTTTTTGAAGATATTTTAGACTTGCAGTTGCCAAGTTCTGCAAGATATGCTTTTAATTATTACAATTTCAGATAATGGCAGATAATCAATATTCTTTAAATCAACACAGCGTCTACAAACTGGTCAACAAGCGACTAGGACTAGCCCTACTGTTTATTTTGCCTGTCCTTGGTTTAAGCAGTTATTTTCTGCAACAACATAGGTTGCTGGAAAATATTCAAGAACTTGCTATCAAGCGTGCCAACCAATTTACCCTGCGATTGGGTACTCTTTTAATTGATCCGCAAGCTGTTGACAATGGCGAGCTGCAACAAAGTTTTAATCGACTATCTAACTCTACAACCTTCTATACTGAAGGTTTTTTTGTTAGTGCTATCGTTGTTGATAATCGAGGAAAAATAGCAGCACGTTATCATCGTAATAAACAAAATCTCTCCAATTCATCTGATAAAATTTTAGAACAAGCCATTGATAAAAAAGGCGATCAGTTAAGCAAAATGTCTGCGCAACGAATTAATATTGATAGCAAAATGTATTTCCTACTGCATTTTCCAATTAAAACCGCCAACAACAAAATATTAGGCCAAGCTGCCCTATTATTTTTACCTTCCGCCGAGCGCTTGCGCAGTATTCAAAATAGTATCTGGAAAACGACATTAGCGGCCACCACTATTGTCTTGCTCACCACTTTAGCTATATATCCAGTTATTATCCGGTTAACCCAGCAGTTATCATCCCTTTCATTTGATCTGCTTAATGCTAATTTACAAACTGTCAAAGCCTTGGGTAGCGCCATTGCAAAACGAGACTCTGACACAGATGCCCATAATTACCGCGTTACCATCTACTCTGTCCGTCTAGCTGAGGCTATCAATTTAGACCAAAACTCAATGCAGGGACTGATCAAAGGAGCTTTTTTGCATGACGTCGGTAAAATTGGTACACCTGATAATATTCTTCTCAAGCCGGGAAAATTAACTGATAATGAATTTGAAGAAATGAAAAATCATGTCAGCCACGGGGTAGATATTATAAGGAGTTCCAGTTGGCTTCAGGATGGAGAAGACGTTGTTTTACATCATCATGAAAAATACAATGGTAGCGGTTATGCCGCTAATAAAGACCAAATACTTGCGGGGAAAAACATACCGATAGTTGCTCGTATTTTTGCCATTGCTGATGTGTTCGATGCCCTTACCTCACGCCGCCCTTACAAAGAAGCGTTTGATTTTGACACTACAATAGCAGAAATGGAGAAGAGTATCGGCACGCATTTTGACCCCGAATTATTTATCACATTCAAAATTATTGCTAAGCCACTCTATGCCAAACTAGCGAACCGTGAAGATGAATTGCCGAAAAAGATACTAAAGGAAATTGTCCATTTATACTTTCTAAAGGATCTAGAACAACTTCTTTCTTAAACCGATTTAATAAATGATTTGGAGATTAACACATGTCTTTTGAACTGATAAAAAAACTGGACCAAGAAATCTGGATGAAAGTCAGTGGTCAATTCACCGTTGACGATTATCTGCAAACTCAAACTTTAACACAATTTGGCCTTGAGCTATATCATGAAAGCCGTGCCTTAATTATCCTGGATAATTTTACAGGATGGAGTAAAGACCCAAGATGGAATGATATTTTATTTATGCAAGAATATGCAGACAAGATAGAAAAAATGGCTATTGTTGGTGATGAAAAATGGAAAGAAGACGTTTTCATGTTTGTCGGTAAATCCTTCCGCAGCACTGAAATCGAATTTTTTCCAGAAGATCAGCTGGAGTTGGCTACAGACTGGCTGTCTGAAACTAACTGATTTTTTTGTTAATAATACTCACTCATCAAATAAGTATTTTAGCGCACATATACGCCCCTACAGTAGTAGCAAACCCCAAATTCTGATGCGCTATGTGTATCCCCATTCCTTTTATTTAGACTTTTATCACTATGAAAAATATTCTTCTGATACCTCTTGTTTTTCTCTTTCTAGCTCTATTTATAGTGCCTGTTTCAGCCGAAGAAAACCGCAATCAATATTCAACCTCAATCATGTTTAAAGCACCTAAGGCACATGAAGATGTTAATCAAAAATCTGAAACTGATTTACATAACCAACATTGCCTTGATTTACAGAAAAAAATCAAAGACCTAGAATACCGACCGGTTCGCCGTAATGCTGCACGAGAACGCTATAAAGCCGAATGTATTAACAAATAATAACCAGCAGAATAACTGGTTTTTAGCACTTAAGGAGCCTCTGATTAAGTCCGGGCAAAGTAGATTATGTTCAGAATATTTAGATTCAAAGCAAAAATCGCAGGTAATAGCAGGCTATTGCGAAGATTTTTAACGCGGAAGCTGGATATTCTGAGCATAAGGTACGAGTTCATGACTTGATCAGAGGTTCCTTAATTACCTCTCTCCACTTTCTAAGGCATACTCTATATGTTAGATAATCATAATTCTTATACCACTGACGAATTTAGCAAAAAAGCCGTTGAGGCCACCATCAAAATAGGTTTTGTTTTACTATTATTATCTTGGTGCTTTAATATCACCCAACCTTTCATCAATCCTCTAGCGTGGGGAATGATCATTGCAGTTGCACTATATCCTCTCTATCAAAAACTATCAGTGATATTAGGAGGGCGTGAAAAATTGACTTCAACGCTGATAACAACTGTACTAATTCTCATCATTATTGGGCCTTGTGTTTTTTTAGCTGACATGATCAGTCAAAATGCTCAAGATCTGGCACATAAGCTTAATACGGGGAATTTCTCCATTCCGGCACCGACGGAAAATGTTGCAAGCTGGCCATTGATTGGTAAGCCAGTATTTAATTTCTGGCAACTGGCAGCAACAAATATTAGTGAAGCACTAGTAACACTGGCACCACAACTCAAAGAAATTACTAAATGGTTAATTTCTTCAAGTGTCTCAACCATGATGACTATTTTGCAACTACTTGTGTCCGTCATCATTAGCGGTATGTTATTAATTAACGCTAAAGCTGGACATAAGCTAGCAGTATCTATCGGCAAACGTCTTGCCGGCAACAAAGGTGAAGATCTAACTGCCTTATCTATTGCCACCATTCGTGGTGTAGCTCGTGGCGTTTTGGGGGTGGCACTTATACAGTCACTTTTAGCAGGTGTAGGTTTCTTTTTTGCTGATATTCCCGGAGCAGGCATCCTGACAATCCTGTGCCTATTTGTTGCGATTGTTCAATTACCCACTTTTATCCTGCTACTACCCGTTATCATTTATGTATTTTCCATACATAGCACTCTGTTTGCAACGGTCTTTATGCTCTGGATGGTTCTGGTAGGCTTACTAGATAACGTATTAAAGCCTATTTTGATGGGTCGCGGTATCGATCTTCCGATGGCTGTTATTTTTATTGGTGCAGTAGGAGGAATGATGTTTTCTGGAATTATCGGACTTTTTATAGGTGCTATCATACTAGCCTTGGGTTATAAGCTATTTCTTTCCTGGTTATATGAACAAAGTTAAGGATACATGGACGACTGGGTTAAGCGAATAGCAAAACCCAGTACGGCACTATAAACTGGGGTCCTAATATAATCAATACAAACTGCGCATTGATTTAATTCAGATTCTACAAAATCACAAAAGAGCTGGTCTCTCATGCTTTTTAATAATAGCATCATAAGTACCGTCGTTTTTCATTGATTCCAATGCTTTATTAAATTTAACAATAATCTCGGCATGATCTGGATTGGCTTTGCTAACAGCAATATGTGCCCCTCTCTTAATAAGTGCTTGTGGCAGGATTTCCAGTTTTTTCACGCTGCTTTTCATATGTGTATTAACTTCATAACGAATTTTACGAATATCACCTAAAGTCATATCAATATTCTCTTGTGTTAGAAACAAAAGGTTTTGTATCAAATAATTTTGTTGCAGTTTTATAATTTTTCTCGACTCTGTAAAATCGTCTCGGTATGCATAATTCTTAAGCGTTCCAATAATTAAACCTTGAAGATCATCTAAAGTATTGAATTTAATTTCTGTATCATCTTTTCTTTTTATGAACTTGATTTCATGAAAAAGATAGGCATCACTAAAGACAAAATCTTTTTCTCTATCTTTGGTATGCCAGATCGAACCAATCACATCATAAATACCAATAAGACCACCTTCATACGTACGCGGCCAGGTTTCGAAAACAAAATTTGTTTTATACCCAGCTCGCTGAAAAGCAGTATTTATAATTTCAATTGATAAGCCCTGATTAGGCAGTTCATTTCCAATATAGGGTGCTTCCTCTTTCGCTACAATACTTAACGCTGAAGTCAGCGGTGAAAAACAAAATAGAAATACAATAGATATTAAAGCTGCTGTTGAAAGTTTCATAATATTTGGATAGATTTAGCAAGTAATGAACCTGATTATAATATTTCGAATAAAGGTCTTTCGAGCATATTCTAATACCTTTTTATCTTGGGACGAATAGCACTTGAAAACAACTCCGATATTAGTTGTTTTTCTACTAGAGGGTTGATGTATGCTTGATCTTTTAGCTTGGTAAAAGATACTTGCTGATCAAGCCGGCCTGACTCATATAAGTATTCAGGTACATACCCGCTTAATAAAATTTTCCAGGACAATGGCAGATGTCCTGGATTGACTCTGGTATGCAACCAAATGACACTGGTACAGTTTGCTAATAGCGTATTATAAAAAGCAGGGGCTTTATACAAAGCATTAATACTATCAATATATTCAAGAAACAGGCGCCTGGCATTTTCTTTTGGTGCCTTGGGTCGGTAACGGTAAACTTGTTCTGGTGGGTCCTTGCGATAATGAGTTCGTAAACCAATCACATCCCGTTCGTCTGCCACAATATAGATCAATTCATATTGTCTAAAAAAACCTTTAAGAGTTGAATATCCCTCCCCTGCTTCCTTACGTGCTTCGATAGATACAGCCAGATGGTTATGCTCACCAAAATCAAAACTCATAATGATATGTGCAATAGCGGGCCCCATCCAATACACCGCGAACAAAGCAACACCTTCAAGTTTATTCAAATCAAAAGTCTTGTCATAATAATCCGCCTTGTAGTCAAATTCACTGTGGTAGCTGAAATTACGGATATTATGCACTGTCACCAAATCGCCCTCTACACTTGCATGAGTAAGTTTACTCACATCGGCTTGCCACAAACGATCATTGGCGGGTTGAATGTTAAGCCACCAGAGTAATACCATTAAAAAGATGACAGCATGAACCAATAACAGCCGTTTACGCCAAGAAGACACAAACAGCAAAGAAACAATTGTGATCAAGCCAATTAATGCAACTGTAATTGAAATTATTAACTGTGCTGTACTGCTATTCGAATCACCGAAGTTAACAGCCAATGCAGCCCATGTCGTTGATCCCATCAACCATAAAAGAAGCAGAAGTATTTTAAAAAATCGGCCCACCTTTTTTATCATAGATAATCCATGCTTAGTGCGTTAGATAATTATTTTCAAAGTCATTATCGATACTAAAACTCAACCTTATTTAGTTTTTATCAGTTGCTGAACTTTTTCATAAAATTTAGTCAGGTTGTAAGCCAACAGACGGCGTCCGACTGAGTGCTTAACGCTACTACCAAATCCCGCAACCGCATCAGAAGAAGTTCTAAAAAGCCCTAACACCAACATACCTTGTTTAATGGGGATAAACAATCCCAAACCTTGCTCGCCATTATATGACTGTGTCACATAGAACTGGCGCAAAGCTACCGCAAATGCTTCACCTTCTTCCAGCAGCATTCTGTGCATAAGGGAAAAAGTAGGACGACCTTCCACTTTCAATTTCAAAGCGAAGAAACTTTCCTGCAGTTGTGATGGTTTATTAACTGGGTAATTACTTAAGGTTTGGTAAAAAATAGGATAATACTGCTGTAAAATTGGACTAAGACCAGTGATCCTTTGAAAATATTCGCCTAAATAAAATTGTTTTCCCTGCTGACGTTGGTAAGGTGAAATTGCCTTCACACCTCCAGCAGCATAAGCCTGAAAACGACTAAGCAACACTTTATGCAATTGTTCTTCAACCGCCTTTTGCACTTCGTCAGCCTGGTTCTCTGTCTGTGTTATCGACTGAAATTGTTTAATTTCAGTCGCACTGAGATTCAAATTATTTCCAGCCTGCACTGAAAGAAAACTTTCTATTTCATTGCTTTCTTTCGCGGAAAATTTTAATTCAGACAAATCCTTTACCGTGGATGCAGATGTCAGTTTCTGATGCGTTAATATCGGCTCTGGCAGGTCAATCCAGGTTCCTTTAATAAAGTGCTGTTTCAATTCAGCTGGTGTTGTTTTAGCAACAAACGCCAACAGAACGGCCAACTCATGATCTTCAGATTCTTTAACTTGAGTGGTTACCAACTCACCTTGCAAAATCTGCTGTTTTTCTTGCGGAGAAAATGGTAACTGTTTTAAAAGCCCATTAAAATCAGCTTTTGCAACTGAGAAAAAACCACATAAGAAAAAAACTAATCCAATTTTTTTTAACATAATAAGGCCTAAGGCGAGTAGTATTTATTAAAATAGTAAATAGTCCACAAATTAATGTAAATCTGTCAATAAGAAGTTAACAAACTGTTCCATACGTTGCTCCCTATATTGCTGTGGGATTTCATCCAATCGCGCTAGAGCCTGAGCTATACCGCGCCAATGTAAGTGCCCCGTTTTTTGATTAATAACATCAACAATCAACGTTCCTTTTTCAACTTTCTGGTCTAGTTTTCTGCTAGGAACTAATCCAGGCTGAGCTCCAAATATTTTCAAAACTTCGTCATCACTTAAAGCACTTTTTAAAGCAGCAGTATAAGTCACCGTATAACCTGCACTTGCAGCATTTTCAGTAAACCGATAGCCCTTTTTAACTAAAGTACTCTCTATACTCTTTTTTAACAACCTATCCATATTTACATGATTCAATCTATTATCTTGATAAACCCCCTTCAAATTTGGCGACCAACTAAATAAAGTGCCTTTAGGAATAAGCTCATCATCATAATGCTTCTGTACCATGCTTGTTCTATTCAAAGGTATACTATTTACATCATATTCTTTACTTGCATCTACTGAACATGCGTTTAATACAATACAGGCAAGGCTTAATAAAATAATTTTTTTCATTGATATATTTTATGAGGTAAATAATGGAAAGGATTCTAAATAAAGATTGATTATATACTTCGAGACATTTGCACAAAGAGGTATATATCCCCCATTGAACCAATAGTCAATTTTTTTAAATTTATTGCTCT
>WTAG01000038.1 GCA_013139755.1 Methylomarinum sp.
CCCTTTGTGATTGGGCGTAAAAACTGGCTGTTTAATCAGACGCCGCGTGGCGCCGATGCCAGTGCGATACTTTACAGTCTGGTGCAAACAGCGATAGCCAATAATCTGGAACCTTTTGAATACCTAAACTATCTTTTTACTGAACTACCCAAACTAGGTAGACACTATGAAGCCGAAGCATTAGATCCGCTTTTACCATGGAACTCGACTGAAAAAATTAAGCCATTACATAAAGCGGCTTGATTTGTCTTGGTGGGATAAATTGACGTTTACATTAAAGGGGCGGTGAAGAAATTGGGAATTGTTAAAAGGGTGAGTGCTCATACCTTTAGGCATAGTTTTGCGACGCATTTATTACAACGTGGAACTGATATTCGGACGATTCAGGCGTTGCTTGGGCATAAGGATTTGGAAACGACAATGATTTATACCCATGTTTTGAATCAGGGTGGGCAGGGTGTGACGAGTCCGTTGGATGATTTGGGGTTGTGAGACTTTTTATGAAGAGATAGTTGCATAAGAGAATTTTTGACTTCTCCTCACCCCACCCTCTCGGCAATAGCTCCTCGACAACTGCTCCTGCGTTGTTCTACTACACGCCTTCCTTGGCGTTATGCATTGCTCTACTTACCTACATAATCTACATGGAGGTAGTGAATGCAGATATTGCAGGAGCAAATATCTGTCCATGTAGGCACCCAGCAAAGGAGGGCTTTTAGCTTTAGAGTTGAGCTTTAAGTGTTAGTCCTTAAATAACTCATCCCATCGTTCATCAACTCGATTAACAATTTCGTCTGACATTTTAATGGTTTTGCCCCATTCTCTGTCTGTTTCGCCCGGCCATTTATTGGTGGCATCAAAACCGGCTTTAGAGCCTAATCCTGAAACGGGTGATGCAAAATCCAGGTAATCAATTGGCGTGTTTTCTAAAATAGTTAAATCACGGGCGGGGTCCATTCTGGTGGTAATTGCCCAGATCACATCTTGCCAGTTACGTACATCGACATCATCATCGACTACGATGACAAATTTGGTGTACATAAATTGACGTAAATATGACCAGGTGCCAAGCATGACCCGTTTGGCATGTCCTGCGTATTGCTTTTTCATGCTGATGACAGCCATACGGTATGAACAACCTTCTGGCGGCAAGTAAAAGTCTGTAATTTCGGGGAATTGTTTTTGTAGAATAGGCACAAACACTTCATTTAATGCCACGCCTAAAATAGCAGGTTCATCAGGTGGTCTGCCTGTGTAGGTGCTGTGATAGATTGGTGCTTGGCGTTGGGTGATGCGTTCTACGGTAAAGACGGGGAATTCATCCACTTCATTATAATAGCCTGTATGGTCGCCATAAGGCCCTTCGGCTGCCATTTCATCGGGATAGATAAAACCTTCTAAAATGATCTCTGCACTGGCAGGGACTTGTAGGTCATTAGATAAACATTGGGCGACTTCTGTTTTACTGCCGCGTAATAAACCGGCAAAAGCATATTCTGATAATGAATCGGGTACTGGAGTGACTGCTGCCAGGATGGTTGCCGGATCTGCACCTAAGGCGACAGCCACAGGAAAGGGTTCACCCGGGTGGGCTTCTTGCCATTCTTTAAAATCCAGTGCGCCACCACGATGAGCTAACCAGCGCATAATGACTTTGTTTTTACCAATGACTTGTTGGCGATAAATGCCTAAGTTCTGGCGGTCTTTATTGGGGCCTTTGGTGATGACTAGCGGCCAGGTGATTAAAGGTGCGGCATCATCTGGCCAACAGGTTTGGATTGGGAAGACGCTGAGATCAACTTCATCACCTACTCTAATCACTTCCTGACAAGGAGGGCTGCTGATGACTTTGGGAGCCATGTTGAGTACTTGTTTAAAAACCGGAATTTTTTCCATGGCATCTTTCATGCCTTTTGGGGGTTCGGGTTCTTTTAAATAGGCGAGTAACTCACCAATGGCGCGCAATTCGGTGACTGAATCTGCTCCCATACCCATAGCAACCCGTTTTGGCGTACCGAAGAGGTTGGCTAATACTGGTATATTTGAATTTTTTGGGTTTTCAAATAACAGAGCGGGACCTTCTTGCTTTAACACACGATCGCTGATTTCGGTCATTTCCAGATAAGGGTCAACTTCAGCGGTAATGCGTTTTAGTTCGCCTTGTTTTTCTAGCTGCTTGATAAAGTCTCTTAAATCTTTATATTTCATCCGGCAATTCCATTGTGTCTTAGTAGTGCGTCTATGTTAGGTTCACGTCCGCGAAATTTTATAAATAACTGCATGGCATCTTCACTGCCACCGGTTTCTAATATATTGTGTAAAAAGGCTTTGCCTGCGGTTTGGTCAAAAATGCCTTGTTCTTCAAACAGGGAATAGGCATCACTGGATAACACTTCTGCCCATTTGTAACTGTAATAACCTGCGGCATAACCGCCAGCAAAAATATGCGAGAAACTGTGTGCAAATCGGTTGAACTCTGGCACTTTAACCGTAGCGATTTGGTCTCTGATGGCGTTAAGCGTTTTATATATTTGCCCACCTTTGGCGGGGTTATATTGTTGATGGATTCTAAAGTCAAACAGACTGAATTCTAATTGCCTGACCATTAACATACCCGCCTGGAAGTTTTTGGCATTGAGCATTTTTTGGAATAGCTCATCCGGTAGTTTTTCGTCGGTTTGATAGTGGCCAGAGATGAGGTCTAAGGCTTGTTTTTCCCAGCACCAGTTTTCCATAAATTGGCTGGGCAGTTCGACTGCATCCCATTCCACACCGTTAATACCCGAAACACCTAAGTGATCTACTTTGGTTAGCATGTGCTGCAAGCCATGACCAAATTCGTGGAATAAGGTTAAGACTTCATCGTGCGTGAGTAGGGCAGGGTCAGTTGCTGTGGGTGGGGTAAAGTTGCAGGTTAAATAAGCTACCGGGATTTGTATTTCATCGCCTGATTTTTTGCGGCCGACACAATCATCCATCCATGCGCCGCCACGTTTTTTCTCACGGGCGTATAGGTCAAGATAAAATTGACCACGGACTTGATCGTCTTCATCTTTTATTTCAAAGAAACGGGCATCAGGATGCCAGCGGTCGAAGTCTGTGATTTCAGTGATTTTTAAGCCGTAGAGTTTTTCTACCACAGAGAATAACCCGGGAATGACTTGAGTATCTGGAAAGTAGGCTTTCACTTCTTCTTGGGATAATTGGTAGTAGTGTTGGCGCATTTTTTCTGAGAAGTATCCAATATCCCAGGCTTGCAGATTATTGACAGCGTAATGCTGTTTGGCAAAGGCAGTCAGCTCAGAAAAATCTTTACGGGCAACGCGCCATGATTTATCGGCTAAATCGTCCAGGAATCCAGTAACATCTTCGGGCTTGTCTGCCATTTTTGTGGCAAGTGATAGTTCTGCATAATTGGCAAAACCTAATAATTGGGCCTTTTCATGTCTTAAAGCCAGCGTTTGCTCCATGATTTTACCATTGTCCCACTGACCGGCATTAGGGCCTAGTTCTGATGCGCGGGTGGCAAAAGCGGTGTAGTGTTCTTTGCGTAACTCGCGGTTATCGGCATAGGTCATAACGGCGAGGTAAGAGGGGAATTGCAGGCTAATCATCCAGCCTTTTTTATCTTGGCTTTCAGCGCTTTGTTTGGCAAGTGCTAAGGCATTTTCAGATAAACCAGCTAAGTCATCCACGTCGGTAATTAATTTAGTCCATGCATTGGTGGCATCAAGCAGGTTTTCTTCATATTTACTGGATAAGCGGGATAATTCCTGGTTTATCTCTTTATAGCGTTGTTGTTTTTCTGTTGTTAAATCAATGCCTGATAATCGAAAGTCTCTTAGTGAGTTGGCGATGATTTTTTGTTGAGCTGTATCTAATGAAGTATAGGCAGCACTTTCTGCAATGTGTTGATAGGCACTAAACAAGGCTTTGTTTTGTCCCATTTCAGTAGAGTATTCACTGAGTTTAGGTAAACAAGCGTTATATGCATCTCGTAGTTCGTCGGTGTTGACCACAGAATTCATATGGCTGATGGGTGACCATGCTTTATTGAGTTTGTCTTCAATATTTTCAATTGGCTCAATTAAATTTTCCCAAGTGTAGTCTGTTGTTGCCTGTATATGTTGCTCTATTACTGCACGTGCTTCGCTTAATAGACTGTCTATGGCGGGTTCAATATGCTCAGGTTTGATTTTTGAGAATTGGGGTAGGGTAGAATTTTCGAGTAGGGGATTGTTCATTATCAGTTATGCTTTGGTTCAGTTAAACAGGTTCTTTGGTGCTTATCGTTTTAAGTGTGATGGGCACGCTATCGCTTTGCCTATCCTACATGAAACATTTTGTTTCGTCGTTATTTGCGTCTAGAGTTGTACTATTTTTTAGGAGGGTGCTTGAAATTAATGTTACTGCTATTAAAGGGGATATGCGACTTTAGTCTTGTTTAAGCCTTAATGGCGAGGCTTAAGCCTCACCTCCAGGTTTGTCAGAGTTATTTTAAGCTTACTC
>WTAG01000466.1 GCA_013139755.1 Methylomarinum sp.
AGTTTGTTTTTATATGGGTATACATCCGTCAAATCATTCAATTACAATTTAGTTATACCATCGGAATATTAGTGTTATATATTGTTTTTGCCTTATTAGGCAGGCAATACCCCAATATTCTGAACGGTTCACTTAGCTATGCCCCCGCTTTTTTGGTATTGTCTGGATTAGGGCTTTATCATTTCATACATAAAAAACAGCAAAAATTTCTACTATTAAGCGCGTTGGCCGTTTTCTCATTAGCTCTTGTTCTTCGTACGCTGGATAACATGCTTTGCCCTTATTTTCCAATAGGCACACACTTTCTCTGGCATATTTTCAATGGTATTTTAGTTTACTTTCTATCATTAGCTTTAATGCTAAATTTAGAGCAAGAGCAATAGATAACGCATCCCCTTGTACTTATTTTTCTATTTTTCACACTATAGAAGGTTTCTTTATTTTGACAGAATAATTTCTTCCAATTATATGCTACACAACTATTTCAGTAACCCCCCTATCAGCAATAACCAGCCAATAGAAAACCAAAAACTTGGCTGCGCTGAGTATAGTATTAATAAAAACCACATGCCTATATACAAACCATAGGTTTATAAAAATTAGTAAATTTCTGAGTTATCCTTATCGGTAGGAGGGGCCTATTGGCCGCGACCATAACAAGATCAAGAGCAGTCGCGGCCAATAGGCCCCTCCTACTTTTATGGTATATGGCTCTTTAACCTGTAGTCCCTTAAAACTAACCTTTAAATTTTATAAAAAACACTACAATGAAAATAGGCATTCAAACCTGGGGTTCTAATGGTGATATTAGACCCATGATTGCATTAGCAGATGGACTGCAAAAAGCAGGACATACAGTGACATTAGCAGTTACCAGTCTAGATAATCGGTGTTATTCAGAAGACTGTGCAACCTTTAATATTAGCTATCAACAGATTCCAGAACGTATAGATTTTGATCTTGAAGCATTTGCCCAGAAAACGTTTCAGATGAATACTCAACAATGGTTAGAGGCCTTACTCGATATTGCTTTCTTTCCCTATGAAACGGTTATTTACCAAACATCCAAACAATTAGCTGAAAATAATGATTTGGTTATTGGTCATCATTTTCTTTATCCTCTTAAAATTGCGGCCATTAAACATAACAAGCCTTTTTATAGCGTCACCTTCTGCCACACAGTTATTCCATCTGCCAGCCAACCACCTTTTAGGTTTCCTAACCTTGGTAAACATATTAATCCTTTGCAATGGCATTTACTGGATTATGGTTTTGATTTCTTTTTAAAAAACAAACTGACCAGACTTTGGAACAATGAGGGGTTACCTAAAATCAAACATGTGTTATCCCAATTATTATGTTCTGATCAATTGAACCTGGTGGCTGTTGATCCTGTTTTCTGCCCAACACAAAAAGAATGGCCAGAACAACATCATGCCTGTGGTTTTCTTAATCTGAATACAAAGAAGGATGAATGGCATATTGATAAAAATTTACAACAATTTCTTGATTCAGGCCCTGCTCCTATCTATATGACATTTGGAAGTCTACAACAAGCGGTGCCAGAATGGAGTATGGAACTGTTTATAAAAGCAACTCAACTAGCAGGTTGCCGTGCAATTATCCAAACCAGTTCAGAAAAATACCCGGCAAACAGTCAACAAGGAAATATCTTTTTTATTGGTAGACATCCCCATCAAGCTTTATTTAAACACTGCGCAGCTATTGTTCATCACGGAGGAGCAGGAACAACCCATTCTGCATCACTGTGTGGTCGACCTTCTATTGTTATTCCTTTTATGGATGAGCAATTGTTCTGGGCTTATACCTTAGAACAACTTGGTTTGGCGCCTAAGCCTTTACCTGCAAAAAAAGCTAATGAAAAAAAATTAGCTGCACGTTTAGGCGCTGTGCTTTCTGATGATAGTTACCAGAACAGTGCTAGCACAATAGGCCCAATGATTAACGCGAATCAAGGTGTCGAAAATGCGGTGAAATTGATTGAGACAACGTTTGAATCACTCTCTATAAAATAGCTATACTTAAGAAAACCAGTCCCATTAATTACATTATTAGGCGACATTATGCACTGGATTATTTTAATAATTGTGTTGTTCATTTTTATTATTTGGCAAAAAAAAATAAAACGTAACCAGCGGATTAACTATATTGAAAACTACTTTTTTCATAAAGGAATCAGAAAAAAGATTTCACAAAAACATCCACAGTTAACAGATGAGCAATTAGATCTGGTTTTTAAAGCATTAACAGATTATTTTCAAATCTGCCTTATAGCAAATAAAAAAATGGTCGCCATGCCTTCTCAAATTGTTGATGATGCCTGGCATGAGTTTATCTTATCAACCCGTTTCTATTCTATTTTTTGCAAAAAATCATTAGGTCGTTTTCTGCACCATACACCCACGGAGGCAATGAATTCGCCAACGTCTGCTCAGCAAGGAATTAAACGCGCATGGCGACTTGCTTGTGCTAAAGAAGGTATTGATCCCAAACACCGAAAAACACTGCCCTTGATTTT
>WTAG01000220.1 GCA_013139755.1 Methylomarinum sp.
TCTGAAACTACATTGAGTGATGCTGTTCAAACAACTCTTGATACTAACCCGTTGATGGCCGATAGTTTGTTGGATCAATTAGTTGAAGGTGGTGTTTTCCCCGATTCTACAAGGGAAATTCCTACTGGTCCTGCCTCATTGCCTGGTACAGCTTCTGTTTCAACTCGTACTAATTCCAAACCAAAAGAACTTGCTTATGATCCTGTAACTAATACGACTACAGAAAAAACATTTGAAGAGGTTACTGAGGTTTCCACCGATTATGATATAGCTTATGCTCCTGATTCTGTCACTGTTTCACCGACAACTACCACAACGACTTCGACCATAACAACGACAAACGTTACAAATAATACAACTAATATTACGACAACTACTACGACAACATCAGACCCGAGCGTTGAAACGTCTACAGAAACACCTCCTGAGCTGTCGCCTGACTTGCCTCCCCCCGAGCCAGAACCAATTTATTCAGTCCCTTATTCTGACTCACCTACTCCTTCATCTATGGACTTTTATGAACAACAATATCCTGAAGGTATGCAAGGTGTTTGGGATTCTAAAACTTTGGAAGTTAATCAAGCGCCTTTGGTTTTGTTGATTGATCAATTTACAGCTGCTCCCTCTGTTGGTTCTTGTCCTGTGTGGCCATTGAATCTTAATACAGGTATTTCAGGTGCTAATTTTGGTACTCATGATATTGCACCTGACTGTTCTACTTGGCCGATCATTAAAGGTATTGTTTTAATATCTGCTTTTTTCGCAAGTCGTAAAATTATATTTGGAGGTTAATCATGCAAGGTGCTTTTAGTGCAATCGGTCAATTTTTTACAGACTTGCTTCAAAAGATTTCAGATTTTTTTCAGTTTTTACTCGATATTTTTTTGCAGGTTTTTATAGACCTTTGGGAAATATTTACTGATTTATTCATTTGGTTTTTTGACCAGGTAATAAGTTTAGCTGTCTCGCTTTTGACTGTAATCCCTGTTCCTACTTTTCCAGATTATTTTGCCGCTTTAGATTCTGGCATAAGCAATATGTTAGGTTTGGTTGGTGCTGGTCCTGCTTTGGTTATGATCGGTTCAGCCCTGCTTATTCGTTTAACTTTACAGTTAATCCCTTTTGTTAGACTAGGTTCTTAATTATGATTAATTTGCTATTGGGTGCGCCAGGTGGCGGTAAGAGTTACGAGGCAGTTGTTTATCATGTTTTACCCGCATTGAAATCAGGGCGTAAAGTGATTACTAACTTGCCTCTTAATCTTGAAGTTTTTAAGGCTATTGACGAAAACTATATTTCACTTATTGAAGTAAGGAACAAGAGCCTTGCCGTTCCGACAGAGATTAAGCCCTCTTCTAGTTCCAAGACTTTCGAGGGCGCTTTAACTTCTATGTTTACAGGTTCCAGTGTTGTTTTATCTGTTAATAGCTATCCTTTTTCTAATCCTTGCGACTATTCAGATAAATGGCGGCATCCTGACACTGGCGCTGGCCCTCTTTATGTCATTGATGAGTGTCATATAGCACTACCCTACTCAGGTACTATTCTGGAGGTTGAACACTGGTATAGCTTACATCGTCATGAATCAGCGGATGTTCTTTTAATCACTCAGAGTTATTCTAAGATTAATAAAGCGATCCGTGATCTTGTTCAAGTCGTATACCAAGTCCGTAAAAATACCGCCATAGGCTCTCAGTCTTCTTATACTCGAAAGGTTCGCGACGGGATTCGAGGCGAGGTTGTTAATAGTAGTGTGCGGCAGTATCAGAAGCGCTATTTTAAATATTATCAGAGTTATACACGTGGCGGTGGTTCTGAGCTTGCAGCTAATGACATTATCCCTATTTGGAAACACTGGACTTTTAAGGCATCTGCTCTTTTTTTTGCTTTATTTGCTTACCTTGTTTTCTCCGGAAATTTTAAGATGCCATTTCTTGCGGATTCTTCTCCTGTTGAGCTTATTCCGGCTGCATCTGCTTCTTTTTTGCCTGTTCCTAATCCTGATCCTGTTTCTTTGGCTGATGTTGAGCCGTTGCCGCCTGAGCCTGAAATTCAGGGCTTTAAGCATCCCTTTGATGGCTTAAATATTCATATCCTTGGCTCAATAAGTTCTAAGGCCAAAGGTTTACTTTATTTAATCGGTCTTTCTCAGAATGGCCAGATCGTCCAGCAGTTTAGTCAATATGAACTTATTGCAGCAGGTTATCGTTTTACCGCTGTTTCTGGCTGTGTTGCCAAAATTCAGTATGAAGATTTCTACAATGATTTTATTCGATGTGATCGCCCACAGACATCAGGCGGCATTGGTTCAGATTCGGCTTAGTACTTAACGTCCTTGTATCACGTTAGTTAAGATATTTAAACGTACCCTGTTACAGCTCATAGGAAAGAAAATGGCTTATAAATTACATGAAAGATTTACTCAAGATTCTTTGGTTGAGGGGGTAACTCAATCCGATGGCAATATTTTCGTTACTGATTGTTCAATTACTGATCATTCAGACCTTAATACTGTTCTAACCTCTGTGGATACTGTACGTCAATTGTATTACGGTATTCCTAAGTCTTCTGTGATTGAAAAATTGAACCTTTTGGTCGAGGGTAGAGAAACCTTGACTGAAGATGTCTTGAATGTTGAAACGCATATTAAAAAAATGGGAATGGCTTCGCGGTATCGTTTTAAGCTTCAGAATAATAGGGTCGGCTTTGTTGTTTTGTTTTCGAGTTATTATTGTAAGGAGGACCAGGAGGGGCAACATCTTAAGATAGAGTTATCTCCTAAAGCTATTTCTGTTCGCACTCCTGAAGTATTGCAGCAATTGTTGGACAATATAGCGCATGGCTTACTTGAAGAAGGCTTTATTCCTAAGGGGTGTGCTGTTCATCTTGCTGCCGATGTTCAAGGCTGGAAACCAGGAGCAGATTTTGTTCCTAAATTCATCACTAGCTCACGAACTGTAAGGGCTTTCGATGGTTTAAGCGAATTAGATTTAAGTGATTTAAGTCTTGCTGTTGCATCTTACGGTACTAAGAACCAAGCTAAGAATTATATGATTGGTAAAGCCAATGCTCTACAAGTTGCGGTTTATAACAAGAGTTTAGAAATTAAAAGTTCTGATAAAGTTGATTACTTTACTAATGAATGGAATGCTTTTTCTCTTGGTACTTATGAAAAGGAAAAGACTGTTACCCGTGTCGAGTTGCGTTTTCATCATAAGATTATCCGTGAAATTGGGCAGCACTTAGGTTGTGAAATGGAGTCGTTTTTGCAAGCTTCTGAATATCTAACTGAGATTTGGCGCTATGGCCTTGAACGTAATCGCTTAATGCAGGACGAAAAGTATATAGATCCTTTCTGGCAGTCTCTTATGCAAGACTGTGTTTTTTATAACCCTGATTCTGGTATTGAGATTAAACGAAAAAAAAAGCACGATGTTAGCGCTATTGGGAGAAACTTCACTGCTATTCTTGGGAATTTGATTTCTGTTATGGCTAGGAATCCTGAATTTACAGAAAAGGAGGTATATCATCAGCTTAAGCGATTAACGTTTTT
>WTAG01000448.1 GCA_013139755.1 Methylomarinum sp.
CAAAAGGTTTCTTTATGGAAGCATTAGACCAAATATCCACCACACTTGCTTTAACCATGGGCTTAGCCTGGGCAAGTGGTATCAATCTTTATGCCACGCTATTTACCCTTGGTTATTTAGCCAACACAGGCAATATGGATTTACCCCCCCGATCTAGAGATTGTCGCAAACCCCGCAGTAATGGGAGCTGCAGGATTAATGTATTGTGTTGAATTTTTTGCCGACAAAATACCAGGAATTGATACTGGCTGGGATACCCTACACACCTTTATTCGCATCCCTGCCGGAGCAATGCTAGCAGCCGGTGCAATAGGCGACATGAACCCAGCAGTAGAAATAGCCGCGGCTATTTTAGGTGGCGGTTTAGCCGCCGGGACACACGCCACAAAAGCAGGCACACGGGTACTCATCAATACATCCCCCGAACCGTTTAGCAACTGGACAGCATCCATAGGAGAGGATATTGCCGTTATTGGTGGTGTATGGGCTTGTTTAAACCACCCTGTCCTATTTTTAGTTGCTCTAGTACTTTTTATTGCCCTAGCTATTTGGTTACTGCCCAAAATATGGCAAGGAGTTAAGAAGGTTTTTCGCTTCATCATTAACATTTTTAGTAAAAAAGCAGATCCCGCTCAATAATAATGCGATTAATTTAATATTTCACTTGACTAAAATCGCATAACTTAGTTTAATAGGTGGCTCGATTTGGTGCATTGCCCAGGTAGCTCAGTCGGTAGAGCAGAGGACTGAAAATCCTCGTGTCGACGGTTCGATTCCGCCCCTGGGCACCATCAAAATCGATTTAAACTTTTCTATAAGTTTAACTGAAAAATATAGTGCCCAGGTAGCTCAGTCGGTAGAGCAGAGGACTGAAAATCCTCGTGTCGACGGTTCGATTCCGCCCCTGGGCACCATTATTCTTAAGGCTTCCAGCCTAATATCAAAATCTCGCAACTCTCTTTTCTGGTCGATCTCTGGTCAAAAGTCCCACGGTCGGTTTAATTGCAAAAAAATTCGCAAATAATTCAATACAACTCAACTTTTCCTGACTACACTTCTTTTTCAGTCCCACCTTCAGTTAAAGCTTCTCTGCCGTCGGCCTGTATAAGAAAAAAATTCCTAATATTTCACTTACTGCTACCCAACTAAACCCCAGCCTGTATTGAAAAGAATTACGGTAGATAAAGAGATATTACCTTCAAACTATTTTTTACATGCAAGAGCCTGACTACAACAGAAAAACCTAACTAGAAAAAGACTAAAGACTTAAACTTCTTTTAGGTTTGCACTCTGTTCTTCTAGCTAACTCATCTGTTAATAAAGGTAAAACCGGTTTCTTACCCAGAGAAAGTACAGGACATTGGCTCTGCTATTAGTTTGCATATAGATCTATCTCCCGTAAAAGCCGGATCTTCAAACATATATTAATAATTTGATTACTACTCAGAGGAAAATCAAATGCAATTATTTAATATATGGCCAGACATTGGACAACTAGCAATACCGAGCAATGTCAAAACAGCCCTTATTCAACACTTAATAGAACCTTTCCAAGACGAAGCTGCTGCTAAAGCTTACTGGCTAGAACACCACCCAACATTAATTATTTTAGAGGACCAGGATACCTCAGAATCTATTGCTAAAATTGACAGTAAACTGCAACATAAAATTGCAATGGCACAAACTAATCCAGAGTACATAGAAGAAATTGCAGAAAACTATGCAATCAGACTAGCAATCTTAAATGATCTTGGTGAGGGTGTTTATTGTCTACAAAAAAATAGGTTCGCAACCTAATATCATTGATATACCAATCAGACGATTGACATTGTTAAGGATTATCAGATACCTGCACCCACACAGAATCATAAATAGAGCACAGACTTAACGTGCAGGTGTCAGATAATCGTCGAGGGACGAAACCGCGGGATAGTATGATAAATTATGCGTAACTCAATGGCTATGGAGATTTGAATATTAATTACCTGCTGAAGCTTGAATAAAACACCTCTGACTGAAGTGGTAGACCCAGTTTGTTCGTTACTGCTGAACATATAAAGATCGTTTTGCTGTTTAAAGCGACTGTACTTTCCAAGAAAACCTCTGTTTTTATAGTCCAGGCCAATCTCAATCCTGACCGAGTTTGGCCAATTTTTATACGATAGATAGGATGAGTGGAATGCTATCTGTTTTTTCATGCGGCCATCTCCTTCAAAGGAGGTGCCCTGGGTAATTGTCCTCGTGTAAAATCATTAACATCGATAATGAAGACCTTACCGCTGTGGTTTCCTTTTATCCTGATAATAGTGAAGTGAATTACAAAAAAGAAGATATCATGGAACTTGATCTGGCTTATGCCATTACTATCCATAAGTCTCAGGGGAGTGAATTTAAAACGGTGATTATTTCCATTTTAACTCAGCATTTTAAAATGTTTACCGTAATCTGATTTATACAGGACTTACTAGAGCAAAGGATTTAGCGGTATTTGGGGGACTCGAAAGGCGTTATCTATGGCTATTAGGCAGCAGGATGTTAGTCAGAAGCAGATGGCTTTGGAAGAATTACTAAAATAATATTATTCAAAAAAATGAGAGTAAAAAGATGAGTATAGCGATAAACCTTACAAAATTAATCATAAATGGACACCTAGAAAGTTGATTTCATTTGTTGCAAACATCGTACTTAAAGATATTGCTGAATTAACCCGTTTACGTTTTGACCTTGAAACCCGAACGGCTTTTATCCAAGTTCAGCTGGTCGGTGAATCGGAAACCATTGAGGTTTCGGTTGATGGCTTTGCCATTATTCCTGATGAAGGCTCATACAAGTTTATCATTGAACAAGCCAACTCAAATCGCATTTGGCTGGATAATATTCTTTCCCGTATTGTGAAAAAAACATGGAACATCCCCAACACACCACAGTTTGCACCTCAAATTGCGTTTATCGCCGAGCTTCTTAAAGCTGATAGCGTTAGCTTAACAGATGTATAGATTGTTCGACTCCCCTCCTCAACTGATTCTTTATGAACAACTCAAAAACCATCCCTGAAATTAAAGGCCATTGGCTATTAGGCAGTTTACGCCAATTTAAAGCAGACCCCTTTCTAGCAATGTGTGATTGGCAACGAGAACGGGGTGACATAGCAGCTTTTAAATTAGCGGGACGGCAATGCTATCTTATTAGCAATTCCAAATGGGTGGAAAACACATTAATCAAACACAGTGATGTTTTTGTCAAAATGTATGACCCTTTAAAACCAAAAGGGCTTGCCTTAATTTTGGGTAATGGCTTGGTAACCAGCCAAGGTGATTTATGGCGTAGACAGAGACGTTTGATGCAACCCGTTTTTCAACGTAGTAATCTTAGTTCGATGATGCCGAAAATGGTTAGTGCTGGCGAAAACATGTTGACCCGCTGGCAGCAGTTAGAGGATGGTGCACAGGTTAATTTATCTGATGAAATGATGCGCCTGACATTAGAGGTGATTACTCAAACTATGTTTAGCACCAGTGTGCTTGATAATGTTGATAGTATTTCGCCCGCTTTGGAAACAGGGCTGCGCTATGCTTTAAAGAGTGCATCTAATCCATTAACGCCACCTTTATGGATACCAACCCCAGCCAATCGAAAATTCAATCAGGCTTGTGCTATTTTAGACAAGATCATCTACGACATGATTGAACAACGTCGCCAACACTCTGCGTCAAATCATGATTTGTTAGATATGTTGTTGCATGCAAGTGATGAAAAGACTGGACAACACATGTCTAATCAACAAATTAGAGATGAAGTGATCACCATCTTTACTGCGGGTCACGAAACAACGGCTAATTTATTAACGTGGACTTTGTATTTATTAGCTAAACATCCAGTCATACTTAAGAAGTTACGTTCTGAACTTGAATTTTTAAATGGAAAAACACCGACTGCTGAGAATATCCAACAACTTGATTACTCTCGGGCTGTTTTAAATGAATCATTACGCTTCAAACCGCCTGTTGGAATGCTGATGAGAAAGGTTAATTCAGATATAGAAATTGAAGGTTATCACTTTAAATCAGGCAGCTTGGTTATCTACAGCATTTACAATATTCATCACAACAAGAAGTTATGGACCGATCCTGAACAGTTTCAACCTGAACGTTTTTTAACCAAAGAAAATTATCGATTTTCTTTTCTTCCTTTTGGTACAGGCGAACGTATTTGTATTGGCAACCATTTTGCCATGTTAGAAAGCCAGCTTTTATTAAGCATGGTTATCCAACAGTATGATATTCAATTAATCACTGACAAAGAGGTTGAGATTGACCTTGCTGTGTCATTACGCCCCAAAGGAGGGATTCCTGTTTTATTGAAGCGACTTTAATTTATGCAGGGAATTAATAATGAGTATTCCTTCAATTAACCTTATTGTTTTTGAAATAGTAAGGTTACTGATAAGTAGATCCATTATGTTTAAGCCATCCATTCTCATACTGCCCTCTTGGAACATTATGCGTCCATTGCAACAGGGGGGCAAGCAACAGGGGGCAAGGGGCAGGTCTTTGATTTATGACTATTAAAAAAACACTTTCTGATTATGTCATGTTAGCAAATTCAATCCTAAAAGATCTAGTAGCACTATCCTCCGTCTTATAGTTATTATTCAACAAGCTTAACGTAGCAATTATCATAAATCAAAGACCCTGTTAGAATACTGATTGGAATAAAGATGGTGCATGGATGAGAATGTTCAGAAATGCCAGGTTTTGGATTGGATAGCTATAGAACGTAGGCTAAGCTATGATAAAAATAATATGATCAATCAAAGTGAGCTAGTTAATTGAATCAATCGATAAAAGTCATATTGAGCTTTCTTATCATCATTTGGGCGGCTTATTTTTTATCATGGCTAATACCCATAAACCAATTTGGCCTGGTTCCAAGAACACCCCTGGGGTTAATTGGTATTTTTACCGCACCTTTTTTACATGGCTCTTTGTCACACATCATAGGCAACTCAATTAGCTTTACTATCTTTGCCCTTGCTTTAGCTTTACTGGAAGGCGATAAAATGTTTGGCAAAGTCATGTTAATGGTGGTAATTGGTGGATTATTAACCTGGATATGGGGTCGCACTGCAAATCATATTGGTGCATCAGGCCTAATTTTTAGTCTTTGGGGCTATATGTTATTGTCCGGGTGGTTTTCCAGAAAAATAAAATATATCCTCGTGTCATTAATACTGATGTTTTTTTATGGCGGGATGATATTTAGCGTTTTACCTGGAAAGGTAGGTGTATCCTGGGATGGACACCTATTTGGTTTTATTGCAGGGTTTTTTGTTTCCTGGCTGTATCATAGGAAGAATCCGGAAGCATAAGAAAATCTCATACTTCCAGCTTTAGACTTTATTTTGTTACACTTTTTTATATCTATCTAAAATAGAGGCGGCTGAAGTTTTACTGCCAATCACACCCGCTTCAGCAAGCTTGTCTTTTAACTCACCCCCACTCGTTTCTTTTGCTAATTCACGTGCTGATTTCATTTTATCTTTACGTTTTTGTTGCTTGGCCTTAATACGCTCCATGGATGCCGAGGCAGAACGTAAAGAAGAATTGCTGCCTGAAAATTGAGCCGCCGTGGCTTCACTCGCTTTTTGAGCCGCTTCAGTTGACTTTACTATAGAGACCTCTCTTTTCAATGCTTCCATTTGTTTAGCAGAGTCTTTAATAATTACTTTCAATTCTTTAACTTGTTCGTTATATGAATCTAATACAGCTTGATTACTATCTAGCTCATTTTCCAGTTCAGCTAATTTTTCAGCCGTTTCCATTGCAAGTTCTTCATTACCGGCATCTAATAATTTACCAATGGCCTCGCTATATTCATCAACAGAAGCTTGCAGATCATTTACTTTACGTGCGAGACCTTTTTGCTCGGCCATCACTTCGGTCAGTGATTCATTGGCTTTGCGCTGGTTTTCTTCAGCATCACGAATTTCTTGTTCCATAATACGAATACCTTGTGCATCAACAAAGACATCATTAGCTTCATTGCCGTAGCCTTTTATTGTTTTAAAAACGTTGTTTAAAAATCCCATCATAATCTCCGGTTAGGCTTTAATTAAGTAGTTTTGGCACACTTCAAGCGCATCCATAATATTTTCAGATAAAACCACAATCTCTTCTTGTATCTGACTTGCCTCTGAATCGACAGACATGGCTCCAAAAATTGAATAATTAGCCCCGGACAGTGCAAATGATGACAATGGCATCGCCATATTAAGTTCTAGCATCGTTTGATTTAATGCAGGCGCTTGTCCATCAGCAATTTGGGATTTATCAAATAAGGGGACATTAAAAAGCAGTTGAGTCTCACTCGCTGTCGCTAGAATGGCAAACTCTTCAATATCTTCACGAATAAGGGTGAGCATGGAAATAGCATCATTATTCGTTGCAGTGACACTAAAACGGCTACCGTCTTCAGCGGTGTAGTCAGCTAAAGCAGCTTGGACTTTTTCTAGGCTGTTGTTCATAGTTGTTTCCTATTGTGAATAAAAAAATGCGCTCATTATTTTTCGTCTACAACCTATTTAATTGGGCTATTTATTAAAGTTTCAATAGCTGTTGTTCCACGCTGTATAAGTGTCGTCGTTTCTGTACCACCAAAATACTGCTTAAGGATAGCGATAGCCGTTTCAGGCTGTGCCTTACCACACATAAAAACATCAAAAGCTGCAAAATTATCTTCTGGCCACGTATGCACAGAAATGTGCGATTCAGCTAAACAGGCGATGCCAGTAATACCGGAAGGCTGGAAATGATGGTAGTTCTCAAACAACAAGGTGGTATTAGTTTGTTTAATAATTTCATGGATAGCCGTTTTCATTAGCCCTATGTCATTAAGATGCTGTGCATCATAGAGATCAATAATAAGATGTTTACCATCGGGTTTTAGGGTTTTGTTATCCACAATAGCCTTTGAGATTTCAGGATTGAAAATAAATTTTACACTATAGTAAATGGTGCAGATTGATTATTTAGATAACATAAAACTATTAGTTTTATCACAATGTTATGATGTAACTTTAGTCGCCAACTATTAGTATTAAGGAAAATCGTTGACAAACAAACAACTGGACTGGGCTGTACTGACCATTCTGGCAATAGGTGCGGGCTGCGGATTAGTCTATGAGTATTTATTATCGCATTATGCCGGGCGCGTTTTAGGCGCAGTCGAAGAAGCTATATTTGGCATTATTTCAGTGATGATGATTTTTATGGGCGTAGGTTCATTTTTAGCTCGAAATATTAAAAATCCATTTGCTGGATTTGCATGGCTGGAATTGTGCCTGGCAGTTATTGGTGCCAGCAGCGTGTTACTGATTGGTGGTGTATTTTCTTTAGCCGCGTTATTTCCCCAACTATTAGCAGAGACCTTTTCCATTCCACCCGATTTAATTCCTAGAGGTGGCCTGGTCCAAAGTATTGAATCGCTCGCCCGCTGGGCACCTTATTTAATTGGCGCACTATTAGGTACATTAATTGGCATGGAGATCCCCTTAATTGGTGAAATTCGTAGCCAGATTTATGCAGATAACTTAAAAAACAACCCGGGATCTATCTACGGTATAGATTATCTGGGCGCAGGCATAGGCGCTCTATTCTGGGTTTTTCTAATGTTATCGCTGGAAGTATCTTTTGCCGGTGCTTTAACCGCTTCGGTTAATTTACTGATTGGTGCTGTCTTTTTTTATTTATTTAAAGATAAAATTCCTTCTGCAAGTTATTTATTACTAGGCCATGCAATCGCAGCACTATGGATATTACAAGTTTTTAGTTATGGTCCGGACTGGTCGGCTGAAATGGAGGATATGTTATATCGCGATAAAGTGATTTATCATGACAATACAGCTTATCAACATTTAGTCATTACCGAGCGTATCACAGACCCGGAAAAACCCAGCATATTAACTTTTTTTATTAATGGCAGAACACAGTTTGCCAGTAATGATGAACATATTTATCATTCCATGCTGACTTATCCTGCATTAGCCGCATCGGCACGCCAGAACAAGGTTTTAATTATAGGCGGTGGTGATGGTCTGGCTCTACGGGATGTCTTGCGATGGAATCCTAAAAAAGTCGTGTTACTGGATTTAGATAGTGATTTAGTCAAATTATTTAAATCCCCAAAAACAGAACAGGGTAAAGTGCTAAATCAGCGATTAATCGCGGCAAACCAAGGTGCATTTAATGATAAACGAGTGCAAACCATTTTTGGTGATGCCTTTGTGAGTATTAATGCATTGATTCGAGATAATCAACTGTTTGATACGGTGATTATAGACTTACCCGACCCCAACCACCCTGATTTAAACAAACTCTACAGTACCTGGTTTTATCATAAAGTCCTTAATTTATTAGCAGGTGACGGTGCAATGGTGGTGCAATCTACCAGCCCTTATCATGCGAAAAACACTTTTATCAGTATAGGAAAAACCATCAAACATGCGGGTTTTAAACATGTTCAGCAATACCATCATAATGTCCCTTCCTTTGGAGAATGGGGTTTTAGCATTGCCACTAAAAATGGCTTGCCTGCAAAACAACGTTTACAGAATTTAACAAGCTGGCCGATCGATGATGGCTGGACAACCAAAGGTCTGTTGTTAGCAGCCTTTGAATTTGGCAAAAACTTTTATCAACAGACTGATACGATAAAAATAAACCGATTAGGTTCTATGGTCGCTTATCAATACCACCATTCTGATTGGCAAAAAGAAATGGGCTTATATACACAATAAACAAGGAACAACATGGGATTATTTGACCGATTTAAAGAAAAAAAACCCGTTGCACGGAAGTTGGAGCATCCACACGATTTACTCATCGGTGATATGGTGGATTTTGCGCTAATGAGTCAAACAGATTTAAGCAACAAAAGTTTTCAGGTGACTAAAATTTGGACCCTGGATTTAGGGGGTGACAAGCATAAACGCATCTATTTTCAATTAGACGATGTTGACCTAAGTATTCGCTTACGAGTGGTTGACAATAACACCCTTGAACTAGGCTTAGAGGTTTATCCGGAAACCTTGCTGAAAGTCTTTTCTGAATCTGATATTGCAAACATACTAGATCCCGATACGGGAGTTAATCATCAGCTAAGAGCTAATGTTTCCATGGATGTTTTACCACCGGAAATAGCCGGCTGGGTAGCTGAGAATTATCGCCAGGAAGGTTTTGAGTTAGCCTATCGATATGAAGATGATTTTAGAAACAAATCATTACCTGAACATGAAGATGACAGTGAAGATGCCTGTGATTTTGCCTGGTTATTTTCTGATAATAGGCAACACAGTTTAGAATTTAGGGTCTTTGATGGAGGACGTACTGAGGCTCATCTTTGTGCCTATATTCCGATACGAAAAATAGATGGCTTATGGCCCGCTAAGCAAGCATAACTGATGAATCTTTTTTATCGTTTTATTAATTGGCGGCGCAACACCCTGCTGTCATTTGAAGAAGATGTAATAAAGCTTTCATTACTTCGCTCTGCGTTTATATTATTGATAATAATAATCACGCATGTTTACCTAATGACCCTGTTTGAAGCATTCAACTGGCAAGATGCTTTG
>WTAG01000354.1 GCA_013139755.1 Methylomarinum sp.
AATAAAAACACTCTCAATTCGATTACCCAGCCCCATTTCAACCACCCACTTTCGGGTGCCATCACTGGCTATTTGCTCAATTAAAATTTCAGGCGCTGTAATCGTACAATTTTCATTTAGATACGCGCGTAATGATTTACTCAAGTTAGTCATCTGATCAAAATCAGTGACATCTTCCTGATAAATCCATTTTAATATCTGTGTTGCACGAAATGGTTTATCACCCATCCCGACAAAAAAGGCCGCAAGACCTTTTCTATCGAAATTAAGTAAATTAACCTTATCTGAATTAACGGATTCGGTCACAAAGCTCATCTGCTGAGAAGAAATATGCAATTTCTCTAGCTGCTGATTCAGTTGAATCAGAACCATGAACAGCATTTTCATCAATGCTTTCTGCAAAATCAGCACGGATAGTGCCAGCATCAGCTTCTTTAGGGTTAGTTGCGCCCATTAAGTCACGGTTTTTCAATACCGCACCTTCACCTTCAAGCACTTGTACTACAACAGGACCAGAGATCATGAATGATACTAAATCGTTAAAGAAAGGACGCTCTGAATGCTCTGCATAAAAACCTTCCGCTTTCTCTTTTGATAATTGTTGCATTTTTGATGCAACTACTCTTAAACCATTTTTTTCAAAACGAGTAACAATTTCGCCGATAACATTTTTTGCAACTGCATCAGGTTTAATAATTGAAAAAGTACGTTCTATTGCCATTTGTTAAAACTCCAAAAGTTTTGTTTAAAAATTTTTTCATTGTAAATACAAGGTTAAAACAGCAAGACCCATTGCTCTTGATCTTTTTAACCTTGTACCTTTAGTCTTGAACCTGCTCTTAAGGCATCCCATCAATTTCTTCGCCTTCTTTAATCGGTAACATTAAATCTTCTTTACTAATACCCAGCGCCAATACAATTGGGCTAGCGACATAAATAGAAGAATAAGTACCGATACCCACACCAATCAATAGCGCGATAGCGAAGTTATGAATAATTTCTCCACCTAACCAAGCCAAAGCGACCAGTACCAGTGCAGTTGTAACAGAGGTCATCAATGTACGGCTTAGGGTTTGATTAAGTGAAATATTCATCACTTCTTCTGCCGAACCACCTCTTAAGGTTCTAAAGTTTTCTCTAATTCTGTCATAAACAACAATCGTGTCATTTAAAGAATAACCGATAACCGCCAATACTGCTGCCAATACCGTCAGATCAAATTCCATTTGTAAAACAGAAAAGAAACCCAAGGTAATAATGACATCATGAAGTAATGCAGCGACCGAACCTAAAGAGAATTTGTGCTCAAAGCGCCAGGCGACATAAACCAGAATTCCAAAGATGGAATATAGTAATGCTAAACCGCCATCTTCAGCCAATTCATCACCCACCTGAGGGCCAACAAATTCGACTCGACGTAAATCAGCGGGTTCCGCAGTATTTTTATTAACTGCACTGAGTACTTTATTACTTAATTCAGCATTACTCACGCCTTCTTGCGGCTTAAGTCGAATTAAGACATCTTTAGTTGTACCAAAATTTTGTACTGTGGCATCTTCAAATCCAGATTCAGCCAGTGCGCTACGCAATGCTTGTATATCAGCCGATTGTTTGTAACCTACTTCAACTAATGTGCCGCCGGTAAAATCAATGCCCAATTTTAAACCACTAATAGCCAATGAAGCGATTGAACAAACAATCAACAAACTAGAAATAATCAGTGCTATTTTACGCTTGCCTAAAAAATTAATATCTTGTTTAAACATTTTCTCTTCCCACTAAATTGATAGCTTTTCAACGTGACGATTACCATAAGCCCAGTTAACCATCATTCGTGTTCCCCAAATTGCAGTAAACAGAGACACTACAATACCGATGGATAATGTGACAGCAAAGCCTTTTACAGGTCCTGTACCAAAACCAAATAACACTAAAGCAACCAATAAGGTGGTGATATTGGCATCTAAAATGGTCACAAATGCTTTCTCATAACCTGTAAAAACACTGGACTGAGGGGTATTACCTATTCTCATCTCTTCTTTAATTCTTTCAAAAATAAGCACGTTTGCATCAACCGCCATTCCGACTGTTAATACGATACCAGCAATACCAGGCAAGGTTAATGTTGCTTGTAATAGCGATAGAACCGCAACAATAACGATCAGGTTAAATGCCAAGGCCACATTGGCAATTAAGCCAAATGCTTTGTAATAAACCGCCATCAACACCAGAACCAAGACAAAACCAACCACAACAGACATTAAGCCTCTATCAATATTATCTTGACCAAGACTTGGCCCCACTGTGCGTTCTTCAACAATATCAACCGGTGCAGCCAATGCCCCTGCTCTTAACAATAGCGCAAGATTACGAGCCTCTTGCGGACTATCCAGACCTGTTGTTTGGAAACGTTTACTGAAAGTATCGCGAATTGTAGCGACACTAATCACTTTTTCTACTTTTTCTTTATGACGAACTTTTTTACCATTCACTGTGCGGGTTTCAGTTTTATACTCAATGAAAACTACCGCCATTGGCTTGCCAATATTCTTCTGGGTCATTTTGCCCATTTTTTTCGCGCCAATACCATTCAAGGTAATAAATACCGCTGCTGAACCATTTTGATCCAAACCTGAAGAGGCATCGACAATCTGATTACCCGTTACGATAACGCGACGTTTAAGTAGAATAGGATTACCATCTTTTTCGTAATACAAACGGGATCCAACGGGTATACGTCCTGAAACAGCTTGTTGTACATCATGTTCTACATCTGCCAATCGATATTCTAGTGTTGCTGTAGTACCTAAGATCTCTTTTGCTCTAGTGGTATCTTGCACACCAGGTAATTGCACAACAATACGATTATCACCTTGTTGTTGAATAACCGGCTCTGCCACACCAATTTCATTCACCCGGTTACGTAACGTGGTCATATTTTGAGCTAAAGCAAATTTCTTGATTTCTTTTTGCTCATTCTCAGAAATTGAGACCAACAATTCTGTTGAATCCTCGACATCAACAACTTTAAGCGCTCTAAAATCTTTTGCTAACATATCCAGAGTTGCTAATTTAAACTCTGCATTTTTAAGATTAACTTTAATACTACCTTGTTCTTTAGAAACTGATTGATATCTGATTTTTGCCGCTCTTAATGCCGAACGAATATCATTATTATATCGATCCTCTGCTTGTTTAAGCGCAGCATCCATATCCACTTCTAAAAGAAAATGCACCCCTCCTCTCAGATCCAGACCTAAATACATTGGGCTTGCACCTAAAGAGCGTAACCACTCAGGTGTCGCAGGTGCCAAATTTAAGGCAACCGTAATATTTCGTCCTGCTGATTCTCTTAATAAGTCGGCTGCTTTTAATTGATCATCGGTATTATTAAACCGAGCAAGTACTTTCCCATTATCAAATTCAAAAGACTTTACCAATAAACTAGCACTTTTAAGACTAGCTTCAATTTCATCTGCTTTTGCTTGTTGCAGTTTAGTTGTCGTCGATGAAGACAATTGAACTGATGGATCATTACCAAATAAATTAGGTAATGCATAAAGAATTCCGACAGCTAAAACAATCAGAATAAGAAGATTCTTCCAAAAAGGGAAACGGTTTTGCATTGTCTTTCCAACGATTAAACGCAAAAAACTCAACCGAAACTATTCAGCTGAGCTTTTTTTGAGAAGTAATTTAAGATTTTGATTTTTTATTAACTGCTTTGTATGTACCTTTAGGCATCATATTAGCTATTCCATGACGCTGAACCATTACAAACAGATTGTCATTGATCTCAAGTTTAACAAAGTTATCATCAACTTCAGCTACTTTACCTAATAGACCGCCAGTAGTAACAACTTCAGCACCTTTAGACAATGCCGCTAACATTTGTTTTTGCTCTTTAGCTCGCTTTGATTGAGGACGAATAAAAAGAAAGTAAAAAAACACTAATATAGCGACTGGAAATAGCATACCTTCAATGCCAGGTGCCGATAATGTTGGAGCAGCTTGAGCAGCTGCATCAGATATAAAAAAACTCATTGTTATCCTCAATTGTTATAGTTATTAATATTTTCAATTAAATACAAAACACTAAAAATCATATTTAATCCATCTAAACCACACACATTTCGGGCTCAGACCAAAACCAGTTATTATGCCACAGTCGGTACAGATTTACCTCGTAACTGATAAAATTCTCTAATAAAATCATCGAACTTCTGCTCAGAAATTGCCTCTCTTATATCTTCCATCAACTTTAAATAATAATATAAGTTATGAATAGTATTCAGCCTGGGGCCCAGCATTTCTTTACACTTATCTAAATGGCGCAAATATGAACGGGAATAATTTTGACAGGTATAACAGCCGCAAGATTCATCCAGAGGACCTGTATCAAATTCATACTGACTATTTCTAATCTTTACCACGCCTGTTGTCGTAAACAAATGACCATTTCTAGCATTTCTTGTTGGCATCACGCAATCGAACATATCAATGCCGCGCCTAACTGCTTCAACTAAATCTTCAGGTGTTCCCACCCCCATCAAATACCGAGGCTTATCCGTCGGCATTTTCTGATGCACTACATCTAGCGTCCCCATCATTTCTTCTTTAGGCTCGCCTACTGATAAACCACCAATGGCGTAACCATCGAAACCTATATCCAACAAACCATCAATAGATTCCTGACGTAAATGCTCATACATTCCACCTTGAACAATCCCAAATAATGCGGCTGGATTATCAGCATGTGCTTTTTTACTACGCTCAGCCCAACGCAAAGACAAGCGCATTGAGTCGGCAGCTTCTTGCACTGTCGCAGGATAAGGCGTGCACTCATCAAATATCATCACAATATCCGAACCCAAATCGCGCTGAACCTGCATTGACTCTTCAGGCCCCATAAAAATCTTACTACCATTTACAGGAGACTTAAATGTCACCCCTTCCTCAGTAATTTTTCGCATCGCACCTAGGCTGAAGACCTGAAAACCGCCTGAATCGGTTAAAATAGGCTTATCCCAATGCATAAAGTCATGTAAATCGCCATGCGCTTTTATCACTTCAGTACCTGGACGCAACATCAAATGAAAGGTATTACCTAAAATAATTTGCGCACCAATTCCTTTTAACTCTTCCGATGTCAGTGACTTAACCGAACCATAAGTGCCAACCGGCATAAAAATAGGCGTTTCAATGGTGCCACGGTCAATCTTTAACTGTCCTCTACGGGCATGACCATCAGTATTTTTTAGTGTAAATTCCATTAAAAGAACATCTCTTTAATCTCATCCCAAGTAATAAACTAGGGATGAGAATCATAATCCAATAAAAAAGGCCGGTAAACCGACCTTTTTCGTGTTAAAAAAAGCAATTAACTATTTTAACAAACCTTGCAGCAATCCATTTAACTTATGAACAAACTCAGCAGGATCATCTAACTGCCCGCCTTCGCTCAAAATAGCCTGGTCAAATAAAATATGAGTGATATCAGCAAAACGCGCATCATCCTGCTCATCTTTAATTGTAGCAACCAAAGCATGAGTAGGGTTAATTTCAAAAATAGGTTTTGAACCACCCATACCCATCATGTTTAATGACTGACCTGCTTCCTTCATAATACGCTCCATATTAAGGCTCATATCATTATCACCAGTTACCAAACAGGCTGGAGAATCAGTTAATCGATTGGTAGTACGAACTTCGCTAACTTTATCACCCAAGACTTCTTTCATTTGCTTCA
This sequence comes from Methylomarinum sp., assembly GCA_013139755.1. Next base: position 5,750 of record WTAG01000354.1, read on the forward strand.
AAATCGCTTCAAAGTCTTTATTGGTTTCTTCTTTTTCTTTCTTTTCCTCTTCAGTATCTAGCTTATCTAGATCCAACTCACCTTTAGCAACCGATTGCAGTTGTTTACCATCAAACTCAGTTAAGTTAGAAATCAACCACTCATCAACACGATCAGCCATTAAGATGACTTCGATACCTTTTTTACGGAAAATTTCTAAATGTGGACTGTTTTTCGCCGCTGCAAAACTGTCTGCTGTCACATAATAAATTTTTTCCTGCCCTTCTTGCATACGCTCAACATAAGACTCTAAAGAAACATCTTGTTTTTCGTTGTCTGTATGCGTTGAAGAAAAGCGTAACAATTTAGCAATCGCATCTTTGTTTTTGTGATCTTCAATCACACCTTCTTTGATCACATTACCAAATTCAGACCAGAATTTTTCATAGGTTTCTTCGTCTTTAGCCATCGTTTTCAACAAACCTAATACTTTCTTAACCGCACCGGCTTTAATCGTACTAATTTGTTTACTTTGCTGAAGAATTTCTCTTGATACGTTTAAGGGTAATGAATCCGCATCAATCACCCCGCGCACAAAACGCAAGTAACGCGGCATTAACTGCTCTGCATCATCAGTAATAAAGACTTTACGGATATAAAGTTTTACACCGTGCTTGGCATCTCTGTCCCACATATCAAAAGGTGCACGTGCAGGTACATAGAGCAGCAAAGTATATTCATTAGTTCCTTCTACTTTACTATGTACATGCGTTAATGGCTCTTGAAAATCATGCCCTACATGCTTATAAAACTCATTATATTCTTCATCAGAAATTTCATCTTTTGATTTTGTCCACAACGCAGATGCACTATTTACTGTTTCATCTTCAACCCGTGCTGGCGCAGTTTCATTACCTTCTTCATCCGTTTCAGCAGGGATTTCCTGATCCATAATGATAGGTAAAGCAATATGATCTGAGAATTTCTTTACGATAGAACGCAGTCTATAACCATCTAAAAATTCATCTTCACCTTCTTTTAGATGTAAGACGATTTCTGTTCCGCGACTCGCTTTCTCAACGGACTCTAGTGTGTAATCACCTTCACCAGCCGATT